>CAMPKM010000033.1 GCA_946887155.1 uncultured Gemmatimonadota bacterium | reverse complement strand
GCGCGCGCTCTTCGGTGCGCTCGTCAAGTGGGATTCCGTCTGGCACCCCGGCGCAGACTCGGCAACGTGGATCTCGTTCGACAAGGACGTGACGTTCGAGGGGAAACCCCTCCCGCGCGGCGAATATTCGCTCTGGTTGATCCCGCGCGAGCGCACGCCGTGGACGCTCATCGTCAGTTCGGCGAGTCGCGTATTCCACTCACCCTATCCAGGGCCGCAACACGACGTCCTGCGCGTGGACATTGCGCCCGAGCAGGGTGCGCACATGGAGACCATGGCGTATTACTTCCCGGTAGTTGGCCGCGATTCAGTCGTTATGCGGTTTCATTGGGGAGACACGTTCCTGCCCGTACGCATCAAGGTGTCGCGCGATCCGGGCCAGTGACCATGACCTCCGCGCGACTCAGGGCCCCGCAGGTGCGGATCGATCTGGCGACGACTGCCGATATCGCCGGAATCGTAGCCGTTCGTGTGAACGCCGCGGAGGACCTGACCGAACGTTTTGGCGGGGGTCACTGGTCGGGACACGCGACGGAACGGGGCGTCGCGCTCGACGTGCGTCAGGGCAAGGTGCTCGTGGCGCGTCGCAGCTCAAAGGTGCTGGCCACACTGAAACTCGCGACGAAGAAGCCCTGGGCGATCGATCTCTCGTACTTCAAGTCGGCCCGGCGACCGTGGTACCTGACGAACATGGCGGTCGATCCCGTGCACCAGGGGAAGGGCCTCGGTAAGCGCTGTATACTGGAGGCGGCACGGCTGGTCGTGGAATGGGGCGGCGACGCGCTGCGCCTCGACGCCTACGACGCCGAGGCGGGCGCCGGCGAGTTTTACCTGAAGTGTGGCTTCACCGAGGTGGGGCGGGCGTCGTACCGGGCCAACCCGCTGATCTATTTCGAGTATCGGCCGGCACCCGCGACCTAACGACAGCCGGGCACGCGCACGGCGCCGATGCGGGTCGAATACGCGGTGTTGCCGGCCTTCAGGTTGTCACCCACATACCAGATGGTGCAATCGTCGGACGGGAGGGATGGAGATGTCATTCGCAACGGACCGGCTGACGATGACATTGCTGGAACGTGGCCCGCACGCCGATAGCAGGTTCACGACCAGCATCGGTGCACCAACGATGTTCATTCTGTGTCGCGCAGAAAACATTTGAACCGCCGAATCCGCGGAGAGCCGCTGAGGTAGGTCCGGTTGACAAGTCAACCTGTCCATGTGCTCGGCGCGCCTCGGCGAACCTGGCGGTTCAATGTTTTTTCTGCTGCTGGTTCAGGAGATGATTCGTCCCGCGGTGATCTCGACGAGTCCCAGCCGCCGCAGCTCGGCGTTGAGCTTCGGCAACTCGGTATTGAGGATCTGCTCGAGCTTGTCCGTGTGGACCTTCAGTTCCTGCACCAGGTCGTTGAAGATTGGCTCGGCGTTGGCGATCGGCTCGCCATCACCCGTGTTCACCGACCGGTTCAGCGTGCCGATGCGGTTGTTGACCTTGATCGGGAAGTTGAGAGGATCCTGGCCGCTCTGGTTCCGGACCTGGTAGATCTCCTCTTCGACGGCGCTGATCTGCCTGACGAGTGTGTCGCCGACAGTCTTGAGCCGGCGATCCTGCGACTTGCCCTGGCGGTCGACCACCTGCCCCTTGATGTCGCGGATGCGGATCACCGCCTGGTTGGCTTCGCTCAGCTTGTCGCGGATCCGGATCGCCAGCGCGAACTGTGCTTCGAGGTCAGCCTGGGTGACGTCCTTGTACAGCGGGTGCTTGATCACCGTCAGCGGTTGCTCGAGCTGCCGCCCGTCCACGTTCATACGGACGCGGTACGTGCCCGGCACGGCGCGCGGTCCCGCGGTCGATGCGCCCCACAGGATCATGCCGTCGAAGGTCGTGGCACCGGGATACTGCAGGTTCCAGGCAACCGTCTGGAGTCCGGCGGCCAGCGACGGTCCGCCGCCTCCACCCCGGCCACCGCGACCGCCGCCTCCACGACCCGCTTCGCCGCCGCGACCACCGGGAGCCGGCGCGCTGGCCGACCAGGCCGTCCGGCCGGCGGCATCGACGATCTCGATCGAGATGTTCTGTGCGGGCCGCTTGAGCCAGTACTGGATCTCGGCGACGCCGCCGGAACGAATCGCGCTCGCGGGCTTGAACAGGTACGGATCAGGCGACGCCGAGATCGCCGGCGTGATCTGGCGAAGCGGCTCGATGTTGTCGAGCACGTAGAAACTGCGCCCATGCGTGCCCAACACGAGCGCGTCCTTCTCGACGATCAGGTCATTCACCGGCACTTTCGGCAGGTTGAGCGACAGCGATTCCCAGGTCCCGCCGTCGTTGTACGAGATGTAGACGCCGAGCCGCGTGCCGGCGTAGAGGAGCCCCCGGCGCGTGTGGTCCTCGCGCACGGTATGCACGTAGTCGTTAGGTAGTATGCCGTTCACGATCTTCGTCCAGGTGCGCCCGAAGTCGTGCGTGCGGAAGATGTACGGCGCGGTGTCGTCGAACAGCGGCCGCTTCACGGCCACATACGCCGACCCGTCATCGAACGACGACGCGTCGATCTGGCTCACCCGGCCCAACTCGGGCATGTCCGGCGGCGTCACGTTCGCCCAGGTGCGTCCACCGTCGCGCGTCACGTGGACCAGGCCGTCGTCGGTCCCGGCCCAGAGCACGTCCACGTTCCGCTTGCCCGGCGCCAGCGAAAACACGACGGCGTAGATCTCCGGCCAGTTCATGTCGTGCGTGATCGGGCCGCCGGACGGGCCCATGGTCTTCGGGTCGTGCTTGCTGAGGTCAGGCGAGATGGGGTCCCAGCGCTGGCCTCCGTTGGTCGTTTTCCAGACGCGCTGCGACGACGTGTAGAGCACGTTGGAATCGACCGGCGAGAAGATGATCGGGTATGTCCACTGCCAGCGTTCCTTCACTTCGCTCGACGGCTCGCCCTGGTACTGCCGCGGATACGGATTCACTTCGCGCAGCTGACCCGTCTTGCGATTGAAGTACGTCATGAAGCCGCCGTTATTCGTGCCTGCGAAGAAGACGTCGATGTCCTTTGGATCCGGCGCGATGTATCCGGGCTCTCCGCCGCCGACGGTGTACGACGGCCAGCGTGGACCATCCGCGCCGCCGCCAACGTCCGGGCGCGTCGGTCCAGCATTACCACCCCCACGTCCGCCGCGGCCGCCACCGAACGATGGTCCACTCGGCACGCACGCGGTGCTGTTGTCCTGCTGCGAACCGCAGACGTGGAATGGGACGTGGCCAGTCGTGACCACGTGATAGAACTGCGCGGTGGGAATGTTCTGGTTCGACCAGGTACCCGAGCCGCCTTCCATCGAGACGGCGCCGCCGCCGTCATTTCCATTCACCAGGTGCTGTGGATTGTCCGGATCGATCCAGAGGTCGTGGTGGTCGCCATGCGTGCCGCCGCCGACGTTGGTCAGTGTCTTGCCGCCATCGGTCGACTTGAACAGCGACGTGTTGAGCGCATAGATGACGTCACGGTTCTTCGGATCGGCGGTGATGTGCGTGTAGTAGAACGCGCGCTGGCGGAGGCTCCGGTTGCCGTTCACCAGGGTCCACGTATTGCCGCCGTTGTCGGAGCTGTACAGGCCTCCGTTCTCGTTTTCGATCAGTGCGTAGACGCGATTCGGGTCGGCGCCGGAGACGTCGACGCCGATGCGGCCAACGACGCCGGCGGGCAGGCCGGGGCGCCGCGTGATTTCGGTCCAGGTCTCGCCACCATCAGTCGACTTGAACAGCCCTGAGCCCGGCCCGCCGCTCTCCATCTTGTATTCGTTGCGATACGCCTGCCACAGGGCGGCGTAGAGCACATTCGGGTTCGAACGATCGACGGAAATGTCGATCGCGCCCGTCTTGTCGTCGCGATACAGCACCTTCCGCCACGTCCGCCCGCCATCGGTCGTCTTGAAGACGCCCCGTTCTTCGTTAGGCGCGCCGTGGAACCCGAACGCCGCCACCCAGGCGATGTCCGGATTGGTCGGGTGGATGCGGATCTCGGAGATGTTCTGCTTGTCGCTGAACCCCACCTTCGACCAGGTCTTGCCGGCGTCCGTGGATTTGTAGACGCCGTCGCCCGGGATGATGTTGCCGCGGATGCAGACTTCGCCGGTGCCGATGTAGACGATGTCGGGATTCGATTCCGACACGGCCACCGCTCCGACCGACGTCGAACCGATCTGCCCGTCGGTGACCGGAACCCAGTCGGCGCCGCCATTCGTCGTTTTCCAGAGGCCGCCGCCGACAGCACCGAAATACGCCTCCTGCGGGCGTCCCTTCACGCCGCTGACGCCGATCGACCGGCCGCCCTTGTCCGGGCCGATCAGGCGCCACCGGTACGTCCGCTGAATCAGTGAATCGATCGCCGCGGGGCGCGCCACAGTGCGCGACCCATCGTTGGCGGAGTAGGCAGCGCCGGCGATCGACAGCAACGCGGCCGAAGCAGAAACGAGAATCGGGCCGGGAAAGCGAAACATGTCAACTCCAGATGGCGGATGACTGATGGCAGATGGCTATACGAAAATCAGGCTGCGCCAAGCGTTCCGCAATCCAACACGGGCCATCGCGGGGCGAACGGTCAACTCGATGCGGCGACGTCCGGATACGCGTGTTTGACGGGAAAATCCGTTCCCGCCAGCTCGCGGGCCGCCCAGGCCTGCACGCGCAGGCGAACGTCCTCGGGTACGTCCTTGTGCCGGTCAGCGGATCCGCTCACGAACAGCCTGGCGCGTGACTGCAGGATGTGTGGCGGCATCATCTCGAACGAGGACTGGTGATCCTGCATGTAGCGGAAGCTGCACCGGTTCGCGATGGCCGCGACTTCCTCATCACTGAGCGGGCTCACCTTGAGGAAGGCAGCTACCTGCCGGACTGTCGCCGGCAGGTCCTTCTTCATGTCCTCGAACAGCACGAAGAGGATGTTCTGCTGTTCCTTCGACCAGCGCCACCAGCCAAGGACGTGATCGGTCCAGGTGCCCCACCACATGAGGTCCTTCGAGCAAAACCACTCTTCGAACGCCTCGATGTCTGGCGACATACTGCCGAGGTTGGTCCGGACGAAGTCGACACAGCTGGCGAAGCAGGATACCGGGTGTCGCGCGACATAGATGAACCGCGCCGCCGGGTCGTAGGGGCATAACGCCACCGGGAGGTGCGTCTTGATGATGCGGGCCGGACGTTCGGTGCCGACGGGTTTCGACGCGTCGATCGGAATACTCTTCCGTCCCTCGAGCCACGGCGAAATGCCGTACATGGCGGCGCCGTCTTCGACGAGCGTCCCCCGGCCGCGATGGAGGATTTCGTAGACCACGTTCTGCATCCAGGTGGTCCCGCACTTCATCTGCGTGACCACGAAAACGTCCTCCGGTACCGGCGTATATGACTCGGCCCGCTGGAACGACTCGACGCTGCAACTGCCGGCCGGCGCGGACACACCCTTGTACTGGATCCGGACGCGCTTGAAATCGGCTTTCGTCAGGCGCCCGTTGAGCCAGAGCATCGGCGCGAGGAGCGTCGCGTGCACGCCCAGCGTCCTCTTGAAATGATCCCGTTCGGCGAGCGAGCGACCGTAGTAGTTGAGGCCAACGGTTCGCTCATCCTCCCATTTGAGGACGGAGGCGAGGTAAATGCCCATCACGACGTACAGCGCGACGAGGCTACCCAGCACCCACAGGACCCAGCTCACGGGCTTATTGGACGAGGACGCTTCCGATCATGCCTGACGTAAAGCTTTCAGAGTGCACCGTGCACCGATAGCGGAACGTTCCGGTGGTCGCGAACGAACGGTTATGGGTGCCTGACACCTGGGTGCCCGACGATCCCTGCGCGTCCTCGAAGGTCACGTTATGCGTGTCAGAACCGTTCCACGTCCACGTGACGGTCGCCTGCGGACTGACGGTGATGGCCCCGGGAGAAAAACTGTTGTCCCGCACACTGACGGACGTCGTTGCCGCTGGCCCGGTGGAATCGGAACCACCACAGCCGGAAACCGCGAGCACGGCGATGGTGCAGAAAATGGACTCGCGCACGGCGGCACTCTCCTTTAGGGACGATCTAACGATATCACATCGCGACCGAATTTGGATTCTCGCGGGTAGGGCGAACGCGGACAGCGCGGAAACTCCAGAGGAACACGGGTACTGCATTGGTGAGAACCGGGACACCTTGATTCGTTCACTGGCGAAACGACGAACTGTGGTGTCCCGGTTCTCACCAAAGTAGTGCGGTGTTACTCCGCAGTTCCGGCGCTATTCCGTGTTCGCCTTACCTGTGAAATCGTCTCTCAATCCGCTCGTAGCGCCACCAGGGGATCGACTCGGGTCGCGCGCCGTGCGGGTACGAGGCAGGCCGCCAGGCCGGCCGCCGCGAGGACGACCACGACCGATCCGAAGATCGAGGGATCGCGCGGCTGGACGTCGAACAGGAGGATCGTCAGGAGCTGCGCCACGCCGGCGGCCAGGCCCAGGCCGAGCACGAGCCCGACGCCGAGCTGCCAGGCGCCCTGGCCGAAGATCATCCGGACGACGTCCCGTCCCTGCGCGCCTAACGCCATGCGGATGCCGACCTCGCGGACGCGCCGGCTGACGGCGAAGGACATCACCGCATAGAGCCCGACCGAAGCGAGGAACAGGGCGATCAGGCCGAAGATCATGAACATCGTCCCGAAAACGCGGATGAACCACGTCGGGCGGGCAAAGGCCTCTTCCATCGAATACACCCAGTAGATCGGGATGTCGGGATTGAGCGACGATACCGCCTGCCGCACCTGCGACGTGATGAGCATCGGATCGCCGGACGTCTGCACCGCGAAGCTCGCGAACGAGCTGTGGCTCTGGGTCAGCGGGACGTAGAACGCCGGTTCGCGGGGCTCCTCGGTGTCACCGCTGTAGAGAGTGGGAACGACGCCGACAATGGTGAGCCACGGACTCGGGTTGTCGCTCCGGCGTCCGCCGAGCCGGATACGCCGCCCCAACGCATCCTTCCCCTCGAAGTACTGGTCCGCGAACGCCTGGTTGATGACCGCCACCGGCAATCCCGCTTCCCGGTCGGTTTCGTCGATGACGCGCCCGCGGGTGGGGCGGATCTCGAAGGTCTCGAAGAATCCCGCCGACACCGCGTTCCATGACGCGTCGGGCACGTCGCGATCCTCGTTGTAGGTCACGCCATCCACGGTAAACGAACCGTTGTTGTCGTCCACGGCCGGAAGCCCGGTCGTGATCGCCGCCTGACGAGTGCCGGGAATGGCCATGAGCCGCTGCCGCAGGTCCTCATGAAAGCGCTTCTGCATGGCGGTGTCGGTGTACGTCGCCGGGAAGCCGACGCGCGCCGTGAAGATGTTGCTGGTGCGGAAGCCGGGATCCATCGTGCGCAGCTTCGTCACCGACTTGATCATCAGGCCCGACGCCACCAGCAGGCCGCACGACAGCGCGATCTCGAACACCACCAGCACCTTGCTCATCTTGCCGATCCGGAGGCTCGACGACCCGCGCGACTCGTCCTTCAGGATCTCGTTGAGGTCCGCACGCGACGACTGGTAGGCGGGAATCATGCCCGAAAACATGGTCGCGCCCAGCGATACGAGCATGACGAACAGCAGCACCGGCGGGTGGAGCGCGATGTCGATGAAGAACGGCGGTTGCGAATCGACGATGGCGCGGTTGAACACGATGATGCCGGCCCAGGCCATGATGGTCCCCAGCACGCCCCCGGCCACCGACAGCACGAGCGCCTCGGTCATGAACTGCCGGATGACGGCCGCCCGCGTCGCGCCTAACGCCGTCCGGATGCCGACGTCCTTCGACTTGTGCGCGGCGCGGTCGAGGAGCAGGTTCGCCACGTTGGCGCAGGCGATGAGGAGCACGAAAAAGACCGCGCCCAGCATCGTGTACAGCAACTGCCGCGGCTCGGGTCCCATCTCGGCATCCACGTAGCCCTTCACTTCCGCACCGACGTTCTCGTTCGTCTCCTTGTAGGACGCAGCCAGCCGTTGCGCGACGGCGTTCACGTCGGCGGTCGCGGTTTCGAGGGTGACGCCGTCCTTCAACCGGCCGACGACGGTCAACCACTGACCCTGGCCACGCTCCGTGGCCACCGGATCGAGCTGCAGGGGGAGCCAGATCGCGGCGTCGTCGGGAAAGCGGAACCCTTCCGGCATCACGCCGATGATCGTGTACGGGACGCCGTTGGCGCGAAGCGACTTGCCGATGACGGACGAATCGCCGCCGAACCGGCGCACCCACATGCCGTAACCGAGGACCGCGATGCGCGGTCCCGCCGGGGTGTCTTCGCCAGCCTGGAAGATGCGACCGAGGTGCGGCCGGACTCTCGTCAGGTCGAGTGCCGACGCGGTGACCCACGCGCCGGTGAATCGCTCGGCTTCGACCTCGCCGCTGACGTTCACCGTGCCGGAGTAATAGGCGCCCAGCGGCGACATCGAGGTCTGCTGCTCGCGGTAGTCGGCGAACTCCTTGATCGGCGTGCCCCAGTTGCTACCACCGACGACGCGGTTGTAACGCACCATTTGCACGATCCGGTCGCCATCCGGGAACGGCAGTCCCCTGATCAACGCGCCGTAAATGATGGAGTACATCATGGCGGTGAGCCCGATGCCGAACGTGAGGGCTATCGTCGCGACAAGCGTCAGGGCGGGTGCCTTGGCGAGGGAACGGATGCCATATCGGATGTCGCGCAGAAGTGCCTGCATGGGGACGGGGCATGGGCATGGGGGCATCGGGCACGGGGCCCGGATGCCGCGAAGGAGTGCACCTCGGAGAGCGGAGTGCCGTACGCCGGCTCGGACGACCGGGTTTCGGTTGTTCCGTCTGGAGGACACTTTCTCCGGCCGTTCATTCGTGAAGCCGCAGGTCCCCCAGGCTCCAGACCCACATGTCCCACCCCACTCTCGTTCAGGCCATCGGTCGTTGGAGTTTCGCCGGCCTCGTATTGAACACGATCATCGGCACGGGGGTGTTTGTGCTCCCGGGCACGCTCGGCGCCATGCTGGGGTGGACGTCGATGACGGCGTGGCTGCTGGCCGCCGCGCTCACGGGTGCGATGATCTTCGCGTTCGCCGAGGTGGCTTCGCGATTTTCGCGCGCGGGTGGCGCGTATCTCTACGGCACGGCTGCGTTCGGGCCGTTCGCCGGCATCCAGATGGCATGGATGGGTTATTTCGTCCGGTGCATAACGGCGGCGGTCCAGGCCAACCTGTTCACGACGTACCTGGTCGAGTTGTGGCCGGCGGCGGCCACGCGCCCGGTACAGGTCGCGGTGACGGTGGCGTTCATCGGCCTGCAAACGCTGGTGAACGTCAGGTCGGTCGGCTCGGGCGCGGCGGTCAGCAACGTGTTCGCGGTGGTGAAGCTGGTGCCGCTGGTGCTGTTCGGGGCGTTAGGCATCGCCTGGCTGGCGATGGGGAAAGCGGCCCAGCCGGCGGCGATCGCCACCGACACGTCGTTAGGCGGGTGGCTGAACGCCATGGTGCTGCTGATGTTCGCCTACGGCGGGTTCGAGTCGGCGCTGATCCCGGTGGCCGAGGCAAAGGATGCGAGGCGCGACGCGCCGTTCGCGCTGATCACCGGGCTGGCGCTGGTCACGGTCGTGTACCTCGCCGCGCAGCTTACAGTCCTGGTGACGCTGTCCGAACCCGCCGCCACCAACCGGCCCCTCGCCGCGTCGGCCCGGGTCATGTTCGGATCGGGCGGCGCGGTGTTCATCACCGTCGCGGCACTGATTTCGGTGTACGGATGGGTGGCGAGCAACATACTGAACGTTCCCCGCCTGACGATGGCCATGGCGGAGCAGGGCATCCTGCCGTCGTTCTTCGCGAAGGTCCATCCCGTTTACCGGACGCCCTACGTCTCGATCATCATCTTCGCGCTGATCTCGCTGGTGCTCGCGCTGTCGGCCGGACTCCTGCAGAACCTGAGTCTGTCCGCGGTGTCGCGACTGCTGGTCTACGGTGGCGTATGCGCGTCGCTGCCGGTCTTCCGGTGGCGGGAGAAGAAGGGGATTACGACGCCGGGCGTGGAGCCGGCCCTGTTCAGAGTGCGGGGTGGCGTGTTCTTCGCGGCAGTCGGCGTGGCGCTTACGCTCCTCCTCGCGACCCGGATGAACGCGAACGACGCAATCAAGATGCTCGTGGTCATCCTGCTCGGCTCGGTCCACTGGTTCGCGGTCAGGTCGTGGAAGTCTCGAGATGGGAATACGGAATCCAGGGCAGCACAGGACGGGTGAGCCAAGGGCTGTGAACGGGTGTTTGCGCAATTGCGTATACCAGACACGGCCACCAGTTTCGCTGGTGGACGCCAGAGCTCGCCGGACGCCCGTCCGCACCTGAACTCGCCCCCCACGGACCGATGACTGACTGGTTGAAATCGCGACGCGTTATGCGCGCGTCGCTCGCGGCATTGCTCGTCGCGCCGATCACCATTGCGGCGCAGGACAACGGAGACCCGAAACGCTGGACCGTCGATGACGTGATGGCGGTCAAGGGCGTAGGCGACATCGCCGTCAGTCCCGACGGCAAGCGCATCGCGTACGTCGTGACCGAGCGCCTGGCCGATTCGAACGTCGTGAATACGGACGTCTGGATCGTGTCGGTCACCGGCGGCGATGCGCGAAAGGTGACGTCCAGTCCGAAAGCCGATCGGGCACCGCAATGGTCGCACGACGGAACGTGGCTCGCCTTCCTGTCCGACCGCGCGAACAATCGTTTGCAGGTCCACGGCATCGATCCCTCGGGCGGCGAGGCGTGGCAGATCACGAAGCACGCAAAGGCCGTGTCGAGCTTCAGGCTCTCGCCCGACAGCAAGCACGTCATGTTCCTCTCCGCTCCGGAGGCATCGCAGGAGGAAAAGGAACTCGACCAGGCTCGCGGCAAGGCCATCGTGCGCGATAGCGCCTATGCGGCAGAGTTCACGCGCTTATGGGAGGTGACGCTGCGTGGACGGGAGCCCGCCGACGGCCGGGCGATCTCACCCGAAGGAATGCACGTGACCTCGTTCGTCTGGGGTCCGGACTCGCGGCAACTGGCGTTCGCCGCCCGCCCGCAACCGACCCTGGTCGCGATGGCGGAGGGCGCCGCCTACATCCAGAGCGAACCCGGGGCCGAGTCGCGCGCCGTCACGAACATGCCGGGGACCGAAGAAGTCGTCAGCTGGACTTCCGCGTCGGGCCTGCTCATCGAGGCGTCGGGTGAGTTCATGGGCACGGCGAACACGAAGGTCTGGTCCATTCCGATTCCTATCGGCAACCCGGTTTCGCTCACCGACGCGCTGGATGAAGACGCGCGGTTTGTCGCGGCGTCCGCGACCGAACTGCTCGTCGAGGCGGCGGTGCAGACCGGCCGCGCGCTGTTCCGGATTCCGCTCGCGCAGGGCAAGGCAACGGGTGCGCCCGTGCGCGTGAGCAACGATCGCTTCAACAGTGGCTTCGAGTCGGCCGGGGGAACGCTCGCCTTCGTCTCGGAGACGAGCCGCGAGTCGCCCGAGGTGTATGCGTCAACAGGCGCGGCGTTCACACCAAAGCGCCTGACGAGCACCAATCCGCAGGTGGCAACCTTCGGCCATGGCGAGCAGCGCGTCGTGAGCTGGAAGTCGGCGGCGGACAGCGAGTCCATCGAGGGTGTCCTCACGTTGCCGGTCGGCTACACGGAAGGAACGCGGGTACCCCTGCTGGTGGTCGTCCATGGCGGACCAGCGGGTGTGTCTTCGGCTCGATATCCGTCGACAGGCAGCGCATATCCGGTGCAGATCTTCAGCAGCCTGGGCTACGCGGTGTTGCAGCCGAACTTCCGCGGGTCGAGCGGTTACGGAGCGCGGTTCCGCGGCCTCAATCACGGCGACATCCTGGGAAAGGACTGGATCGACGTGAATTCGGGTGTGGACGCGATGATCCGCGGCGGGATCGCCGACTCCACGAAGATGGGGCTGATGGGTTGGAGTTACGGCGGCTTCCAGACGTTCTGGGGCATCACGCAGACGCGACGCTTCGCGGCCGCGAGCTCCGGCGCCGGCGTGAATGACCTGACCGCCTTCTTCTCCCAGACCGACATCAGTGACTACCTCGGCATGCTCCTCGATTCGGCGCCGTGGGAAAAGCCGGATCTCTACCTCGAGCGCTCGGCGTACCGGAAGGTGAAGGACGTGACGACGCCGCTGCTCATCCAGGCGGGTGCCGAAGACCGGCGCGTATCACCAGAACAGAGCATCCAGTTCTACGAAGCCATGAAGCGAATCGGCAAGGCGCCGGTGAAGCTCGTCATGTATCCCGGCCAGGGACACGGCGTCACCGACGTCCGCCTGAGCAAGGATCGCATGATGCGGAACGTGGAGTGGTTCACCTACTGGATTCCGGTGGTCGGGCAGAAGCCGGCGATCAGGATGAACTGAGGGGCGAGCCGGCAGCTCGACGAATTCGGGGTCTGACCTCGAATTCAGTGCAGCGCCTCGACAATGGCCCTGACGGCTGCCGGGTCGAGTTCGGGGCGACGTTGTCGAGGCGTTGACCGGGTGGGACGCGCGTGGACTTCGGTTATGCCGGCGAGACGAACCAGTTCTGCGACGTGCGGCGCTCGCACCCCGCCGCCGGCCAGCATCTGCGTACGGCCTGCCTGACGAGCGAGCCTGGCGATCGCGCCCGCTCCGACGATGGCGGTCGACGCGCCACCGGAGGTCAGTACGCGGTGGACGCCGATTGTGCGGAGTGTGTCGAGCGCCCGCTCGAGTTCTGGCGCCAGGTCAAAGGCACGATGAAACGTGAAGGGGAGCGGGCTCGCGGCATCGAGCAGGGCGGCAGTCGCCTCGCGATCGATCGCCCGTGAGCCCTCCAGCACACCGCTCACGATGCCGTGCACGCCCAGCCGCTTCATCGCATCGATGTCGCGGTTCATGACGTCGAGCTCGTTGGCCGTGTAGGTGAAGTCGCCGCCGCGCGGGCGGATCATGACGAACACCGGGATGTCGACGCGTTCCAGTGCCGCGGCAACGAAACCGGTGCTCGGCGTCGTTCCGGCCTCGGACATGCAGGCACATAGTTCGAGGCGACCCGCGCCGGCTTCGGCGGCGGCGATCGCCTCGTCGATCGTTTCGACGCATACCTCGAGCAACGGCGCTATGCTGGTCAATTCCGGCGGGTCATGGAAGCAGGAATGATGGCCAGGGAACCGTTACCTTCAAGGCAACCTGCTGACCAGAATTCGGCTGTGAGTCAATTCGACCTGTTCCCGGAACGCGTCACGGTCAACCGGATCGACGCGCGTGCGACGGCCGGGGAGCGATCCAACGTGAAGGCAATTTTTGTCGTGGAGTTCGAATTCCGACCGGGACACCATCAGGTCTTTCATGACCGTCACGGCTGGTATTGCGCCGAGCATGGCCCTTCTTGTCCGGCGGTTCAGGCGGCAAGATTGACGATTGACGATTGACGATTGACGATTGACGATTGACGATTGACGATTG
>CAMPKM010000032.1 GCA_946887155.1 uncultured Gemmatimonadota bacterium | reverse complement strand
GGACCCGACCGGCGCGATGCCAAAGCTCCACCCGGATCCGTTGAACGACCGCGAGGTCGAAAACGTCGCTGCTTACGTTATGACGATCAAGCAGAGATAGTCGTTATGCCCAACACCGATCGTACTTCCGGTTTCATCGCCTGCCATCACGATGATGAGGACTGCGCATCGTCATGACTGAACAGTACGACGTGCTGGTGATTGGAAGCGGTGAGGCGGGGAAATACGTGGCATGGACTGCCTCGAAAGATGGCCATCGAACCGCGCTCGTCGAGCGGTCGATGATTGGCGGCTCGTGTCCCAACGTGGCCTGCCTGCCAAGCAAGAATGTCATCCACAGCGCGAAGGTTGCTAACTTCGCTGGCCGCGCACGGGAGTTCGGTGTGCAAACGGGCGCCGTCCACGTCGACATGACCGGCGTGCGGCGCCGCAAGCGCGAGATGGTGGACGCACTCATCCAGGTGCATCAGGGAAAGTACGATGCAAGTGGCGTCGACCTGATCATGGGTGAAGCGCGCTTCATGGCGCCGAAGACCGTGGCCGTCAGGCTGAACGATGGCCGTGAGCGTACAATCACCGCCGAACGCGTCGTCCTGAGCCTGGGCACTCGCGCGTCCATTCCCGGCATTCCCGGACTTTCCGACGCTCGACCTCTGACGCACGTCGAGTTCCTCGAGCTCGATCGGCTGCCGGATCATCTCATCGTCGTTGGCGGTGGGTATGTCGGACTCGAGCTCGCGCAGGCGGCACGCCGGTTCGGCGCCCGAGTCACTCTCGTGGAACGGGGTCCACAGGTCGCGCCACGCGAAGATCCGGATGTGTCATCGGCGATACTCGAACTCTTCCACCACGAGCAGGTTCAGGTGCTGCTGAACACCGACGCGCGGCGCGTCGAAGGAACGTCCGGCGAGCATGTCCGCGTGCACGTCGAATCCCTCGATGGTGCACGCGTGATCGAAGGTACCGACCTCCTGATCGCAACAGGAAGGACACCGAATACGAACGGAATAGGACTCGACCTCGCCGGGGTAGAACTGAACGAACGTGGATTCGTTGCCGTCAACGAACGCCTCGAAACGACCGCCGATGGTGTGTGGGCGGTTGGCGATTGCGCGGGAAGTCCGCAGTTCACGCACGCCGCGTTCGATGACTTCAGGATCGTTCGTGATGCATTCAGGGGACACGCGCGTACCACACGGAATCGACTGGTCCCGTACTGTATGTTCACCGACCCGGAGTTGGCGCGGGTTGGACTGAACGAGACCGATGCAAACGCGCGAGGCACTGAATACAGGCTGGTTACCCTGCCAATGTCAGCAGTGCTGCGAACGCGAACTCTTTCGGCACCACGAGGTTTCATGAAGATGCTTCTGGATCCCACCAGCGATCGTATCCTGGGGTTCACGGTATTCGGCGCCGGTGCCAGCGAATTGATGGCGGTCGTTCAGACGGCGATGCTGGGTAACCTTCCCTGCACCGTGCTGCGCGATGCCCTCTTCACGCATCCCACCGCGGCCGAGGGTCTCACTGTCCTGCTGGCGAATGTCGAGTGACAGCGCGCCGGTGTTGCGGCAAAACTGGAGAAATACAATGGACGGCTACGTGACGAACATCGAGCGCGACACGCTCGATAACGATGATTTCCGACGAGTGCTCTACACCGGTCCCAATACCCAGCTCGTGCTGATGACGTTACAGCCGGGCGAGGACATCGGCCTCGAAGCCCATGAGGGTCACGACCAGTTCATCCGCGTCGAAGCGGGCTCCGGCTACGTGGAACTGAACGGAAAGCGCCAGGATCTCGCCGACGGCAGCGCGGTGGTGATCCCATCAGGGGCCAGACATAACGTCGTCAACACGTCGAAGTCGGAGAAGCTCCGGCTCTACACGTTATACAGTCCGCCCGAACATCCCGACGGCACGGTGGAGCACAGAAAGAAGTGACTACGCACCGTCGGGGCGCGCCTGGCGAGACCTGAACTACCCGTCCACTCCAATCTGCTTCATGAACGTCACCAGGTCGTACATCAGGTTCTCCTCGACGATCTGGCCGTCGTGCCACTTGGCCACCGTGTAGAACTCGATGTCGAACTTCTTGCCGGTCGGCTTGATCTCCTTGCCATTCGCCGTTTTCATCGGCCCGGTCATCGTACCGCGAAAGCGGGCGACGGAACACGTCCAGTCTCCCGAGGCGAAGAACACCCGGTATGGATGATTGTCGAGCTTCTGGTCCGGGAATGTTCGCCAGAAGTCCTGCGATTCCTTGACGTGGTCCTCGATTCCTACCGTTGGTTCTGTCTTTCCGGGCCACCGAACGACCACGTCGGGTTTGTGTCTCGCCCTGAAAATCTCGACGTCCTGGTCGTTCCAGCCATCGTCCAGCGTTTGCATCAACTCCATGTTGGTTTGCTCGACAGTCGTCAACATCGCTGCTCCTTGAACAGTGGATGTGGAATATTGAGACAGCTTGGTGCCCACACCACTACAGCAATCACTCGGTAGGCAGCCTCGACAACATGGTCACCAGCAGTCGCTGCCATGGGGCGGTGCCGGCGCAGCTCTAGCCGGTTATTCGTCCCTTCAGCGTATTGGGTCCGTGCGGCCCGGGGTCTGCGATGAGGGTACGGGCTGCATCAACCTGGCCCCAGACGTTCCATAGAAGCACGCCGCGCACCCGGCCGTCGGCGAGGTAGTACACGACGCCTTGCCGGAACGGTTCGGTCCAGTCGGCGAATGTCTCCAGGCGCGAGTCCAGGATGCCGACTGCCTCGTACCCCAGCTCGAACAGGTCGGAATAGAAGAAAGGCAGGTGATCGTATGGCGTGTCGTCGCCGGCCATCGACCGCCCGGCCGCCTTTCCCATGGTCAGTGCGTTGTCCTCATGCTCGACCCTCAGCTCCGTGCCTAACGCCTTGTTCCGGAAGCGGGCAACGTCTCCGGCCGCAAACACGTTGGTTTCGGACGTGCGCAGTCGCTCATCGACCGCAATCCCATCCCGGGCCGTAGCGCCGAACGATTCCGCCAGCGTCACGTTCGGCAGGATGCCGAGCCCGGCGACAACGCCATCAACCTCGAGGGAGGCCCCGTCATCGAGCCCGATCGTGAACCCGTCGCCTCGGCGCTGAATCGTCGACACCTGGCGACCCGTGCGTACGTCGACACCCTTTTCGCGGTAGTAGTCGAGCACGTTCTCCGACAGGTCAGTCGGAAAAACGCGCGCCGCGATGCCTGCCTCCGGCATGATCATCACGACGTCCCTGCCCGTGATGCGCAGCGCCGCCGCGATTTCGCTGCCAATAAAACCACCGCCGATCACCGCAAACCGCTGGCGGCGGTCGGCCAGTTCGCGCAGTGCGCGATAGTCTCGTACGGTCCGGTAATAGATGACGCCATCGGACGGAAACGGAAAACGGCGCGGCGTGCCGCCGGTGGCCAGGAGCAGCGAGCCGTACGCGTATTCGCCGCCTTTTTCGTCTACCACTTTGCGACCCTTCGTATCCAGTTTCGTCACCCTGGTGCCGAGGTGCATCGTGACACCAACGGATTCCGTGCCGCGCCAGATCGAGCTCTCCTCATCGCCTTTCCAGAGAGCCTTCGAGAGCGGAGGCCGGCTGTACGGTGCGTCCGGTTCCGACGAGACCATGCCGATGCTTCCGGCGGTATCGATCTCACGAATGCCATGGGCGGCGGCGTCGGCCGCCATCCCACCCCCAACGATCAGGTAGTCGTAGCGCTGCATAACGATTCTCCGGTTACCGGCCGCCGCCGGCCGAGTGCAGGAACTCCTTCTGCCGGGCGACGTCCGTGAACACCCCACGCGCCGCGAATGTCCTCGTCGTTCCCGGGCTTCGCACGCCACGCATTTCCATGCACAGGTGGCGGGCGTCGAGCACAACGATGACACCGGCCGGCGCCAGTCGCTCGTCGAGCAGGTCGGCAATCTGTTCGGTCAACCGTTCCTGCACCTGCGGACGCCGGGCGATGTACTCGACCGCGCGCGCGAGCTTGGAAAGCCCGACGAGACGGTTCGACGGCACGTACGCGATATGCGCCTCGCCGAAGAATGGAAGGAAGTGATGGGCGCACAGTGAGTGAAACGGAATACCCGTCATCGACACCGGCGTGGAATACCCTTCCTCGTTCGCGAACGTGCGAAGCTCGGGCTCGGCGCCGGCCGTCAGGCCACGAAACATTTCCTCGTATGCCCGGGCCACTCTCCATTCCGTGCCGTGCAGGTGCGGGTCAGCGGGATCGAGCTCGAGCGCCTCCATGAACGCGCGAAAGGCCCGCGCCACACGTGCGGTCCGCATCTCGACGCCGTTTTCCCGGTCCGGCGACGACAGGCGGTCATCGTCCTCGTGCCCGTCGATACCAAAGGGCGTGACAATCCGGCGCGCGTCCGCTGGCTCCGTTGGAGCGATAATGGTCATGGTCCCTGCCCCCTGAGTCGTCAGTCCCGGTTTGTAAAACAAACGCAGTTGATTCTTACAATCGGATCCGGCTCGGGTCAAGTCTTTCACAAAGACAGATTGGTTTTACATTTCGGTCATGGCTGACCATCCGCTGGCCGACGACATCGGCGCCGTGGCGGCGCTCGACGATCCCGTACGACGACGCCTGTATTTCATGGTGTCGGAACGGGGCGACGACGTCGGCCGTGACGAGGCCGCCGAGGCCACCGGCATAACGAGGGCGCTGGCGGCGTTTCACCTCGACCGGCTTGTCGCCGATGGCCTGTTGACGGCATCCTACCGCCGGATCTCGGGACGGGACGGCCCTGGTGCCGGCCGCCCGGCCAAGCTCTACCGCCGCTCCGAACGGGAAGTGGCGATCTCGCTACCGCACCGGCAGTACGAGCTCGCGGCCCGCGTCTTCGCCGGCGCGTTCGAGTCCGACAATCCAGGACGCGCCCTCGATTCGGTCGCGCGCGAGACGGGGCGATCGCTCGCTCGCCGATCGAAAGCCCGCGGACCGAAACGCGGCGCCCGGTCGGGCAACGTCAAGGCGGCCGTGCCCGTCCTGCGCGAGTGCGGCTATGAGCCGTATGCCGCGGACAACGGCACACTGCGCATGCGGAACTGCCCCTTCCACGCACTCGCCGCCAACCACCGGCAGCTCGTCTGCCGGATGAACCACGAACTGGTCAACGGGATCGTCGAGGGCCTCGAACTCGAAAACGTGGAAGCTGCCCTCGAACCCGCTCCGGGAGAATGCTGCGTCGCCCTCCGCGCGCGGCGCGACGCGGCGACGCCGACGGCGAGGCGAGCGCGCCGAACGGGCGCCTGACTCGTCAGGCAGGACGCGACGCCGGTGAATCGGCCGTACCGGCGCGCCGAAGAAGCTGCGCGTTGATGGCCACGATGACCGTACTGGCCGACATCAACACGGCAGCGGCCGCGGGCGGGAGCAGGATTCCCTGGTTGTACAACACACCGGCGGCGAGCGGAATGGCGACGACGTTGTAACCCGCCGCCCACCACAGGTTCTGGACCATCTTGCGGTAGCTCGCCTTCGACAACTCGACGATCCTCGCCACGTCGCGAGGATCGCTGCGCACCAGCACCACGTCACCCGCTTCCACCGCCACGTCGGTCCCGGCGCCGATCGCGATCCCCACATCGGCGGTGACCAGGGCGGGCGCGTCGTTGACGCCGTCGCCAACCATCGCCACGCGTTTCCCGGTCGCCTTGAGCTCCTCGATCTTCTTCGCCTTGTCCTCCGGCAGGACCTCGGCGAACACCGTGTTGATCCCGAGATCCCTGGCCACGGCTTCCGCGACGGGCCAGGCGTCGCCGGTCAACATCACCACCTCGATCCCCGCGTCCTGCAGCCGCCGCACTGCCTCGCGTGATTCCGGCCGAACGGCATCGGCCACGGCAAACATCGCCAGCGCGCGGCGGTCCTCCACCAGGTAGACGGCGGATTGCCCTCGCGTCGCGGCGTCCGCGGCAGCGCCGCCTAACGTTTTGTCTGGCTCGACGCCCAGCTGGCGGAGCAGGTTCGGGCCACCCACCTGCAACATGCGGCCCGATATCTCGGCTTCAACGCCATGCCCGGGAAGCGCCCGGAAACGGTGCGCCCGCGGAGCATCGAGCCCGCGCTCGCCGGCGCTGGCGATGATCGCGCGCGCCACTGGGTGTTCCGAGTCCCGCTCCACCGCCGCCGCCAGCCGAAGTGCGTCATCCTCCGTCAATCCGGCCGCGACCGCCATCGCCACCACCCGGTGTTCGGCCAGTGTCAGCGTGCCGGTCTTGTCGAACACGACCGCGTCGAGGTTGCGTGCTTCTTCCAGCCCGCGACGGTCCCGGATCAACAGTCCGGTGCGGGCGCCCAGCGTGGTCGAGATGGCGATCACGAGTGGAATTGCCAGGCCTAACGCGTGGGGGCAGGCGATGACCAGAACGGAAACGACACGTTCCACCGTGAACGCGGGCCCGGGACCCACCGCCGTCCAGGCGATCGCCGTGACCACGCCGGCTGCGACCGCGACAATCGTCAGCACGAACGCCGCCCGGTCGGCCAGCGCCTGGGCGCGCGAACGCGAACGCTGCGCCTGGTCGACCAGGCGCATGATGCGCGCGAGCGACGTCTCGTCGCCGATCCGCGTGACCTCTACCCGCAGTGAACCTGCACCATTCACGGTGCCGGCGATGACGGTGTCGTTCCCGGCCTTCTCGACCGGGCGCGATTCACCGGTGATCATCGATTCGTTCACCGCACTGCTCCCGCTCCGCACAATGCCGTCGGCGGGCACGCTCGCGCCGGGCCTGACGAGTATCATGTCACCCGTTCTCAATTCACCGAGTGCGACCTCCTCGGTGTGCCCATCGATTTCGCGGAGAGCGGTGTTCGGCAGAAGTTTCGCCAGCTCTTTCAGCGCGCCCTGCGCCTGGAAGATCGAACGCATCTCGATCCAGTGGCCAAGCAGCATGATCGTGATCAACGTCGCCAGCTCTTCCCACAGGGGCATGCCCGGATAGCCAAGCGCGACCGCCGCGCTGAAGACGAATGCCACCGTGATCGCCAGCGCGATCAACGTCATCATGCCCGGTTGGCGTGCACGCAGCTCTCCGACCGCACCCTTGATGAACACCGAACCGCCATGGACGAAAACGGCCGTGCCGAAGAGCGGCGCGATCCACTCCGCACCGGGCAGCAGCGGCTCGTGGCGACCGAAGAGGCGGCCAAGCATGTGGCCCCACAACAGCGTCGGTATGGTCAGCGCAAGCGAGATCCAGAACTTCGACCGGAACATCTCCACGCTGTGCCCGGCATGCTGGTCGTGGCTGGCGTGTTTATCGTGGCCGCCGTGCTCAGCATGACCACCAGGCGCATCGTGGCTGCGCGCATGCCTGACGTGGCCGCCATGCTCGTGTGCGCCATGATGGTGATGCGTGTTGACGATGCCGTTCATCTCTTGCCTATTCCGGACATCAGCGCCGGCAGACGTGGTATTGTGCTTCCATGCGGATCGCATAAACGCCCAGCAGATCACATGCGCACCATTCTCGTTCCACTCGATGGGTCCTTCAAGGACGTGCGAGCCATTCCAGTCGCCGCCGCCTTCGCTGATCTGGCTCACACGGATCTTCGCCTGGTCCGCGTCTTCGATACACCCGTCGAGCACCTATCGCCGCGCGCAGGCCGGTTGGGTGTGAAGGACGCCGCCGTCGAGCTCAAGGCGAAGCTCGAGCAGAGCGTTCGCGAGACCGCCGACGGGATCACCGCCGAAACCGGCCGCTCGGTGACGGCGGAGGTTGCCGAGGGCGTCGACGTGGCTGGTGTACTGGTAACACGCGCCGCCGAAGCCGGCGTCATTCTCGTGGTCATGGGCACGCAGGCGGCGAGCGTCGTCGGTCGCGCTCTTCGAGGGAGTGTCGCGGACCGTGTGATGCGCGAGAGTCCCCGCCCCGTCGTCCTTGTTCCACCCCGTACTGACGACGTCAACCGGAAAGACAACCGGTTTCGGCGCGTCCTCATTCCGCTCGACGGCTCCGCTTTCGGCCTGGCAGCCGTCAATCAAGTCATGCGCCTTCCCGGCGGAAGCGCACTCGCATATGTGTTGCTCGAGGTCGTCACGCCCGCATTTCTGCAAGGATCACCGCCCGCGCTGGAAGCACTCGCCGAAACCGGTATTCTCGACGCACGCTCGCGGCTGCCCGAAACCACACGGGAACATCGGGCCGCCGAGAAACGGTTGAACACCGTCGCCGAGAAGCTCCGGGCCCAGGGCGTGGCCGAGGTCAAGGTTCGCGTAATTGAGGGCGCAGATCCGCCGGCCGAGATCAGCCGCGCGATTCGCGCTGAGCAGGCCGACTTCGTCGCGATGACCACGCGCGGATCGAGCGGGCTGAAACGCTTCGTGCTCGGCAGCGTGGCCGAAAAAGTGGTCCGCGAGAGCGTCGTGCCCGTACTCCTGGTTACGCCGCGTTAGGCACTACCGTCCCTTTTTGCGAGAGGGCTGTCGGCGAGGCGGTACGACCAACACATCGCACGCCACGTTGCGGAGGACGTCGCCGGCGACCGTGCCCAGAAAGAGGTAAGCAGCACCCGAGCGACCGCGCGTCCCGAGCACGAGGAGGTCGGTGTCCGTCCTTCGGACGGTTCGTTCGATGACCAGCCTGGGCGTTCCATATCGAATATGCGCTTTCCAGATGGGCGCGTCGTCCGGACCTGCTTTCGAACGGAGAAGCGCCTTCCTGAGCAGCGCCGCGATTTCGTGGAGCGCCTTCTCGCGATACTCATCGTTGTATTCCTCGGCATCGTCGGTCGACATCCCGGGATTCAGCATGCCGTAGTGGGGAACGTCAAAGGCATGGATGACCGTGACCGGCGGCCGCTTTGGCGGAATAATCCGGAGCAGCATCGCCACGCTCTCGTTCGCCGCCTGATCGATGTCGAGCGCCAGCGCCGGGTGGCGATACGGAGTTCGCGCACGAAGGCGCACCGCCAGCACCGGAAGTTGTCCGCGACGGATGACCCGTTCCGCGGTCGATCCGAGAAACACGTCCCGCAACACGCTGCCACCATATCGGCCCATCACGACCAACTCGGCCTTCACCGACGTTGCGTACCGTGCAATTTCCGTTGCCGCCGCGCCCTGCGCGACGACGCTCTGCAGCGCAACGCCGCGGGGCAGTTGCCGGCCAAGTTCCTGTGCTTCCGCCCTGAGCACTTTTCTCGCGGCGACCTCCGCGCGTTTTCGATCGCGCACGGGAAGGTCCATTGAAATCACGTGCAGCAACGTGATCCGGCAGCCTTCAGCGAGGGGCAGTTGCGCAACGCGGCCGACCACCCGGTCCGACGCCGGCGAGAGGTCGATTGGTACCAGCAACGAATGAAACCCGGCCGCCGAATATCGCACGCCACCTTTCACCATGGGTCCCTCCAGTAGATGGTCGCGCCTTACGTGCCGTTCCCATCGCGCGCGGCGCCGGCACGCCAGAGGATTGTAACGCCGGACATCGCCGCGAGGAGCGACGCCAGAAAGATGGCGATCTTGGCCGCGGCGTAATCGGCCGGGTCTGGAAAGGCCGCACTGGCAATAAAGAGCGCCATCGTGAATCCGATGCCACCCAGCGCACCGGCCCCTGCCAACTGTCGCCAGGAATACGAATCAGGCTTCGTCGCCAGCCCCAGCACGACCGCCAGGCGCGCGGCGAGCAGGATCCCGGCCGGCTTTCCGAATACGAGTCCGAGTACAATGGCGAGCGTCAGGTCTCCCCTGCCCTCGAACACGCCCAGGGACCATTCCACTCCCGCATTAGCCAGCGCAAAAATCGGCAGGACCACGTAACTCGACCACGGTTCGACGCTTCTCAGCAACCGGTCGGCCGGCGACTCGATCCGGCCGTGGATCTCGTTGAGCGCCTGCATGACCGGTTCCGAGGGACCCGCCCGCATGGCCTCCCCAGTGTGACGGTCCTCGAGGTGAATCACCGCGGCCGCCTGTGCCATCAGCGCTTCGAGATTCGGTGGTGGCCTGGTTGGCACGAGCACGGCCAGGATGACGCCGGCCAGCGTGGCGTGCAGCCCTGACTCGTGGAACAGGAACCAGAGGAGGACACCTAACGCTGCATATGGGAGCAGGCGGTACACGCCCGCGCGATTGAGTGCCACGAGCAACGCGGTCACCACCGCCGCGGCGCTCAGGTAGGCGAAGTTGATCCCGCTCGTGTAGAACAGCGCGATCACCAGGATCGCCACGATGTCGTCAATGATGACCGCCGCCGTGAGGAACACGCGCAACTCGATAGGCACGCGAGCCCCCATCAGGACGATCAGGGCGACCGCGAATGCCGTATCGGTTCCGATCGGAATGCCCCAACCATGCCGCAGTTCAGGTGGCGCGATCGCCGAGTAGATCACCGCGGGCAGGATGATACCACCGAACGCTGCCATCACCGGCAACGCCCCTGAACGGACGCTCGCCAGGTGACCGACCGTGAACTCCCGCTTGATCTCGAGTCCGACGACGACGAAGAAGATCGTCAGCAGTCCATGATTGACCCAGTCCAGCACCGAGAGCGCCAGGGAAGAACTGCCCGCCTGCAAACCCACCGTCGTGTTCCAGAGGCTCTGGAACGCCGATCGCACCGGCGAGTTGCTCAATACCAGTGCAACCAGCGTCGCGAGCGCGAGAAGCAATCCCGACGCCGGTCCCCAGCGTACGAACTGGAACGCTGCCGCCTGCACCCTGTGCCCGAGTGAACCGAGCATCGCGTCGGCCAGCGAGCTCTCGTCCCACGTGCCCGTATATCGCCGGCCGTTGATGAAAAACGTGGGCGTTACCCGCACTCCGCTGTTCCGCGCGCTTTCGACGTCAGCGCGCACACGCGCCTGCGCCGCCGCGAGGGTGGGCGCGTCGCCCAGGTCATGCGACAGGCCCGACGCGATGGCGATCTGCTCGAAGTCCCCGTCTGCAAAGACGGGCCCCCGCTCCATCAGTGCTTCGTGAACCTCCCAGAACCGGCCATTCGATTCGGCTGCATATTCCGCCAGCTCGGCGGCAGGCACCGCGGCATCGCTGCCTGCAATCGGCAAGTGCCGGAACACATACCGCATTCGGTCACCAAACCGGCTGCGCAACTCTTCGATGATTTCGTGCACCACGTGACACCGGGGGCACGCATAACTGCCGAACTCGACCAGCGTAATCTCGGCGTCAGGCGGACCAAGCACGTGGTCGCGGGCCAGATCGACCGGTGGGGACAGCGGGTCGGGAGTTGCATACATGCTGGCAAAGGTGGCACGCGGGATACCTTCTGTCTAAGGTCACCCGGAGCTTGCCAATGCTGCTTCAATCCACCGACCGCGGCTTGTACTGCGAGGCCGGCGATTTTCATATCGATCCCTGGCTTCCGGTTGAGCGCGCGATCATCACTCACGCCCACGGCGATCACGCGCGGCCGGGATCGCTGCACTACATCGCGGCCCGGTCGGGGGAACGCGTCCTCCGCACGCGGCTCGGCGCTGACGCAGCCATCACGCCGATCGATTACGGCGAACGCGTCACACTGAACGAGGTGAAGGTCTCACTGCACCCAGCCGGCCACATACTCGGTTCATCGCAGATCCGGGTCGAGTACAAGGGCGAGGTCTGGGTCGTGTCCGGCGACTACAAGGTGGAACCGGACGAGACATGCGCGCCGTTCGAGCTCGTGCGCTGCCATACGTTCATCACCGAATCCACGTTCGGCCTGCCGATCTACCGGTGGCGGCCGCAGCAGGACACGTTCACGGCCATCCACGAGTGGTGGCGCGACAACGCCGCCATCGGGATCACGTCGGTCATCTTTGCCTACGCGTTAGGCAAGGCGCAGCGGCTGCTGAATGGCCTGCGACACGCGCCAGCCGGTCCGGTCTTCACCCATGGCGCGGTGGAACGACTGAACGCCGACTACCGGGACAGCGGCGTCGCCTTGCTCGAAAGCAGGCGGGCGAGCGCGATGCCGCGCGACCAGGACTGGACCGGAGCGCTCGTGATCGCCCCGCCCTCGGCCGCCGGATCGTTATGGCTCAGGCGCTTCGGCGCGATCTCGGCGGCATTCGCGTCAGGCTGGATGAGCATCAGGGGGATGCGGCGGAGGCGGACCGTCGATCGTGGCTTCGCACTTTCGGATCACGTGGACTGGCCATCGCTGCTCGACACGATCCGCGCCACGGGAGCTGAACGGGTCCTCGTGACGCACGGTTATCGCGAGTCACTCGTACGCTGGCTCACTGAACACGACGTCGATGCCCGCATGGTCGCTACAGCGTGGAAAGGAGAGCTCGATGACAGCGAGCCTGCGGAAGACCCAGCGCCCGATGCGACCGAAGAGGCCAACGGGTGAGGCGTTTCGCGCGGCTCGTCACGATACTGGACGACACGGCGAAGACCAGCGTCAGGGTCACTGCGATGGCCGAGTACTTCGCGCACACCAACGCATCCGACGCTGCATGGGCGCTCTGGTTCCTGAGTGGCCATCGACCGAAGCGCATCATCCCGATCCGGCGACTCGCCGCCTGGGCAATGGAAGTCGCCGATGTGCCCGCCTGGATGTTCGATGAGTGTTACGCCGCGGTCGGTGATCTCGCCGAAACCGTTTCACTGTTGTTGGCGGCGAGCGAAGCCCCTCTCGACGTGCCGCTGCATGAATGGATCGAAGCACGGATCCTTCCCGTCGCGAAATCCACGGAAAGTGAGCAGCGCATCGCCATGACGCGCGCGTGGCTCGAGCTCGACGGCATGGAACGCTTCGTGTTCAACAAGCTTGTCACCGGTGAACTGCGGATGGGCGTCTCTCAGAGCCTTGTCGTTCGCGCGCTGTCGCAGGCCACCGGCATACCAGGTACCATTCTCGCCCATCGGCTGAATGGGCCGTGGACGCCGAGCCGGGAATCGTTCGACCGCTTGAGGGCAGCCGATGACGGGGACGCGGTCGTCTCGCAGCCATATCCCTTCTTCCTTGCCCACGCGCTCGACGAGCAGCTCGAATCGTTAGGTGACGCAACCGATTGGCAGGTCGAGTGGATGTGGGATGGCGTCAGGGTGCAGGTCATTCACCGGGGCGGTCACGTCTTCATCTGGAGTCGCACGGAAGAATTGCTGACGTCACGGTTTCCGGAACTGGTCGAAGCCGCCGAGACGCTGCCAGACGGTACGGTGATCGATGGCGAAATTATGGCCTGGCAGCATGACTCCGCGTTGCCGTTTTCACGACTACAACGACGCATCGGACGGCAGCAACTCACACCGCAGGTCCTGGCCGACGTACCGGTCGCACTGGTCGTGTACGACCTGCTCGAAGTCGGCGGAGCTGATATACGTGAACATCCGCTCTTGTCGCGCCGCGAACGACTCGAACGTCTCGTTGCCGCCCTGCCGGCGCCTGCCACCGCAGCCATCGACGTTCACGGCGACCTCTTCGATCCGGATCGGGACGCCGTTGCGCGGGAGCAAAGGCTCATCGTCTCACCCGTTCTTCCGGCGGAGAACTGGGACGATGTCCGGGGTGCGTACACCAGGGCGCGCGAAACCGGCGTCGAAGGGCTCATGCTCAAAAGACGAGATTCGACGTACGGGGTGGAACCGCACCGCGCAGCATGGTGGAAGTGGAAAACCGCGCCGCGTTGCATCGACGCCGTGTTGATATACGCGCAGGCGGGACATGGCCGGCGCGCGTCGCTCCATACGGAGTACACGTTCGCCGTGTGGGATGGCGACGAGCTCA
>CAMPKM010000031.1 GCA_946887155.1 uncultured Gemmatimonadota bacterium | reverse complement strand
AACACCACCAACGCCACCAACCCCACCCTCGGCCAAAAACTCGGCCTCACGTGCGCCGGCAACAGCCGCGTGTTCACGTACAGGAGATGCAGGCCCGCTATAACGAAAGTCACCCCTGCGACATTCGCCGCGATCTGCAGCAACAGGATCGGCTGCGCCAACCTGAGGGCAATCATCCCCCACACCACGCTCACGGCTAACAGGCTGTAGTAGATCGCCCGCACGTCCCCGCCCCGCCAGCTGCGAACCCGCTTGCTGCCGCTCCAGATGATGTCCGTCACGCCGCGCACCATCCCCTCCATGACGTCGAGCTGCGTCTTGAACAGGATCCAGGCACCCAGAAAGGCCACCACACCGCCCATCATCGCAATGCGCGCCTCCATCGCGAACGCCAGCTCGGCCGCGATCCCGTAACCGCGAATGTCCTGCCCAGGCTCGAGAAACGTCACGTACAGCACCGCCGGCAGCAGCATGCCGAGTATCGCGCCGACCAGGTAGATCACCCACTGGTCCATCCGCACCACGCGCCACCAGCCGCGCCAACGCGACATGTTCGACTCGTCAGGCGGAAAGGTGAACCCGGTGTGCGCCAGGTGCACCTTCTTGCCGCCGACCGCCGCAGGGATATAGCCGGCTACTCCGCCCATGCCATATCCCTTGTCACGCGCCCAGTTCGACAGCGTGATGTTGATGACGCCACCGGCGCCGCAGAACCCGGCGAACGCGCCGACCAGCACGTAGTCGGCGCCGGGAGGAAGAAAGGTGAACTGCCCCGTCGACGGCGCGTAGCCAGCGAATCCGGCCAACGCCGCAATCCATGTGGCCGGCGCCACGAACAGGAGTGACAGTATCAGAAAGCTGCCGATGATCGCGATCACCAGGATCCAGTTCAGGATCTCGAGCGTGCGCTCGATGCGACGACCGACGAGCAGGATCGCGACACACACCAGAAACGTGGCGACGCTGATCAGGTACACGATACCTGCTTCATCAGGACCGGCGACGCGCTTCGTGACCAGGAAGTAGAACGCACCCGCGGCAGCACCCGCCCAGGCGGGCCATCCGACCTGAAAGAAGTAGAGGAGCGTGTACACCACCGCCCAGATCGTCGAGCGGCGACCGGTACGCATGAACCCCGTGATCGCGGGCTCGCCGGTCGCCATGGTATACCGCATCAACTCGGCGTTGAAATTGGTTTGCAGCAGCACCGCGATGCCCACGACCCACAGCATCGTGAGCCCGTACCGGACAAAGTTCGCGGGGCCGAGGAGATACTCGCCGCTGCCTATCGAGGCGCCGAGCACGATGACGCCTGGCCCGACGACGCCCATCCATTGAAGGCCCTTGGGGCGAGGCGGCTCAGGAAGCTCGGCGCGCGACCAGGGCTCCAGGCCCGACCTGGATTCCGGCGGGGTGGGTGACTCGTAGCTGGTGACTCGTGCTTCGGCTGTGCTCATGTGACTGGGCAGGGGTCCAGTCAGCGGTAATACTACCCGCACCCAGAGAGCACAAGGCAGAAGTCCGGCAATCTCCGTGGCCCAGCAACTCCGCGATGAAAGCTACTGAGCCCGTGAGGCGCCAATCACCGACCGCCTAACACCGCTACCTCACACGTGGCGAACCATCCACCGGCAGGCCACTCGGCACTCGGGGCGGCGTTATGCGCTGCGGCAGGTTCTTCGCCCTGGGATCGTCGAGTGCGCCCATGAACGCCATCAACTGGTCGACGATATCCGGCGACAGGACCACGCCGTTCAGGATGTCATCACGCGTCAGCAGGACGTCGGTGGCATTCGCCACGAATGCATTCCGCAACAGCGGCTCGAGGGTCGCCGGGTCGAAGTTCATCAGCTTCACGTGCGACTCGCTGTAATGCTCGATGAACTCGCGGAGTCCTGCGATCGAACCGGCATGACCGTACGGAGCCGTGAGTCCCACGTTGCGCAGCGGCGTGGTCCGGAATCGATAGCGGTCCGCCAGCAGGCCCGTCACCCGCATCCGGCCAAAGTCGTCGTTGCTCAACGCCCCGTCACCCTGCCCGGGCCCGACCTGCGCCACCGCAACGTTGTGGAACTGGTTGTCGGTAAGCGCGGCGCCGTTGTGGCACTGCACGCAGCGGATCGACAGGAAGGTCTGTGCTCCCTGCAATTGCGCGTCGGTCATGGCCTTGTCAGCGCCGCGCAAGAAATCGTCCCAGGGCGTGTCGGTGAACGCCAACTCGGACACCATGAACCCCGCAATCGCGTTCGACGCGTGCGCGAAGGTCATGTCGTCAAACCGCGTGCCCGGATATGCCACCTCGAACATCGTGCGGTATTCCGGGATGGCGCCTAACCGCGCCATCAGTGCGGCCCAGATCGCAAGCGGATCGGTATCGGCAATCGTGGCGAGTTCATTGCCGGTGCCATCGAACGCCCGCATCTCTTCACGCGACAGCACCGGAAAGAGCGGCAGCGCGGATGCCGGGCCATACTCGAACACCGTCTTCATTTCGCTCGTGAGCTGCCCGTCGGCCGGTGTATGGAAGTTGCCTGACGCATCCATGGACACGCGGCCGTCCCAGAACAGTGACTGGAGCGCGTGAAGGTTGAACAACGAGGGAGCGTTCCGCGCAATGAAGGCGCCCTTCGGATGCGTGCGATCCAGTCCCAGTCCCGTCGCGCCTTGTCCAATCGACAGGCTCCGCGCGTCGCTCGTGCCGAGCGCCGGCAGGTGGCACGTCATGCAGGAGATGTCGCGGTTGCCGCTGAGGATCTTGTCGAAGGCAAGCATTCGACCGAGACGAACGAGGTTCGGTCGAACCGGCGCGGGCTTCTCGAGTGCCGAAAAGCCTTTCGAGACCGCAAGCTGTCGGACGGCCATTGCCAGGGCCGGCGAGATCGCCGCTGCTGGTCCTGCTGCCGTCGTGCGTTTTACATCGGTCGGAAGGTCGCTGCCGCAGGCAACAACAACGAAAAGCGACGATGTCAGTACTCCAGCATGAACGAGTCTGCGTAACACGGGTCCCCTCCCATCTGAGGCGATGCCGCAGTGCGGCGACCCCCTTTGAGACGGAATTCCCGCCTTGGCCCCGCCAGAATCCGCCAAGTGCTTGCGGATCAAGGGGTCAGAGTACTTGATCCTCCCCCGCTGATGATGCGGCCCAGCAGCATCCGCGCCTGCTGCCAATTCCGCTCAGTCGTCCGCAACGACCATCCCTGCAGTGCCGCGACTTCCTTGAGCGTGAACCCGCCGAATACATGCAGGTCCACGAGGTGGCTCAAGTCAGGGTCGATCTCCGCCAGCTGCTCCAGGCCTCGGGCGAGTGGTTCCAAATCCTCATCATCACCGTCACTCGCCGCACCCGGGTCGCGGTCGCCGAGCAGCGTGATATCGAAATCTCCACCCCGCTTCTTTGCGCGTCGCGCGCGGATGTAGTCGATCACGAGTCCACGAAATACGCGCGAGGAATACGCCAGGAACCGCGTACGATCCAGAGCCTGGTCACGCTCCTGGGCCGCGACCTTGAGGTACGCTTCGTGAAGCAGCGTCGTCGTACCCAGGGTGATGTCTCCCCCGGCGCGGCGAAGCTGCCGGGCGGCGAGTTCGTGAAGCTCGTCGTACAGCGCGGCGAACAGCGCTCCGGCCGCAACCGGATCACCACGATCCGTGGCGTCGAACAGCTCGACAAAGCTCTTCATGGATCGGTCTGCTGGCATGGCTACCGGTGTTGATCCGCCTTAGGTAAGTCTTCCGCAATCCCACGGCAATGGCGTTGTTAGCGGTGGCGGGACAGGCCCCGCAATTTCGTCTTTACTGCTCGAGCGCAACCGGCGAGTAACCGCATGACCCCGATGTCGAAGGAACTCTGGGATGCCGTCAAGCCGTTGCTCGAGGAGGCGCTCGAGCTGGAGCCGGAGGCGCGCGCTGCGTGGCTCGATTCCCTCCGGGCGCGCTCGATAGAGCTGGCCGACGAAGTATCGGCGTTGCTCAATCAACCTGTCGGCGAGCTCGATCAGCTTTTCACGCCTGCCCGCGGTGCCAACACGCTCGGCCCAAGCCTTGCCGGGCTCGTCGTTGCCGGATACACGCTCGAGAAACCGATTGGCCGCGGTGGCATGGGCACGGTGTGGCTGGCGCACCGGAGCGATGGTCGCTTCGAGGGTCTTGCCGCGGTCAAGCTGCTCAACCTCGCGTTGTTAGGCGAAGCGGGTGAACTCCGCTTCCGGAACGAAGGCAGTGTGCTCGCGCGTCTCAGCCATCCTCACATCGCGCGACTGTACGACGCCGGGGTGACGCCGGGCGGGCAGCCGTTCCTGGTGCTGGAGTTTGTCGAGGGTGTCCCGATCGACCAGTGGGCCGATTCGCACCGGCTCACTCCCGACCAACGGATCCGCCTGGTGATCGATGTGCTGACCGCTGTGGGCAGCGCGCATGCCAACCTGATCGTGCACCGCGACATCAAGCCGTCGAACATCCTCGTCACGAACGACGGCCAGGTGAAGCTGCTGGACTTCGGCATTGCCCGGCTCCTGGCGGAGGGCAGTACAGACGTCACGCTGACTGACCCCGGGCATCGCGCGTTGACGCCGGAGTTCGGTGCGCCGGAGATGGTCACCGGCGGGCCGATATCGACGGCGACCGACGTGTATTCCGCCGGTGTCATGTTGTTTGCGTTGTTGTCGGGGACGCATCCAACGATGCACGAGGGTGAAACGCGGACCGCCGCGATCGCGTCGGTGGTCGATCGCGAGCCCTTGTTGTTGAGCGCCGCGGTGCGGGCCGGTCCACCCGAAGCAGACGTCAGGCGCGCTGCGGACCGGGGCTCGACGCCTGCTGCGTTGTCGCGCGCGTACCGCGGCGACCTCGATCACATCCTGGCGCGCGCGCTGCGGAAGGAGCCGACCGAGCGGTATTCGACGGCGCTCGCCTTTGCCGACGACCTGACGCGGTACCTGCGCCACGAGCCGGTGAGCGCTGCGGCCGAATCCGTGGTCTATCGGACCCGCAAGTTCGTCAGGCGACATCGCAGCGGAGTCTTCGCCACGCTGTTCGTCCTCGTTGCGTTGGTCGGTGGAGCGATCTTCTCCGTTCGCCAGATGCTGATCGCGCAAGCTGAACGTGAACGCGCCGATGCCGCTCGAAAGCGACAGGAAGCAAGTGTCGCGTTCGAACAGTTGCTCTTCCGCCTGATCAATCCGGGTGACCCGCCCCTCACGTACGAACAACTGCAGGAGAAGGGCCGCGTGGCACTGGAAAGGGAATATCGCGGCGATCCGTTGTCTCGCATCCAGCTCGCGATCTCGTTCGCGCAGAATTACCTCCGCGTCGGTAACGCCAGGAAAGCTCACGAGCTGGTGGCCCCTGCCGTTGCCGTGGCGGATTCCATCGCCGACGACGAATGGCGGGCCCGAACGCGGTGTGAGTTGGCGCAGGTTCACGTCGGGGCGAACGAGCCCGATTCCGCGCTGGCATTCATGGCCGCCGCGCGGCGCTTCCTGGCCGCTGCGCGACGTCCGGACGATGCGACGCTGAACGCGTGCGACTACGCGGACGGCAACATGCTGTACGCGCTGAATCAACCCGACTCGGCGGTGCGGGTGTTCAAGGCGATCGTCGATCGCCGCCAGCAAAGCGGCGACACGGTGCGATCCGCCTGGCTCACGTCGCTCAGCGACCTGAGTCGCGCCTACTACGGCGCCGGCCGGCGCCGGGAAGCCCTCGAGATGATGTTCCGGATCATCCAGGACGGGCGTGAGGGTGATCTCTCCGATCCCCGCGACATTCCCGTCCTGCTCTACAATGTCGCCGTCCTGCTCGACGCGTTAGGCGAATACCGCGAAGCGCGCGACTATCTCGGCAAGGAGCTGGCGCGATCGTACCAAGTGGACAGCATGGGTGTCGCCCCGATGAACATCTTCGACTACGCCATGTTCCTGGACATCCTGGGCGAGCGCGACTCCGCCGCCTGGTGGTTTGCGCGTGCGATCGAGACGCCGGCGAAGGTGGATAGCCCGCGCATGTTCACGTCGCGCCTGATGCTGGCGCGTTATGCGGAGGCGCGCGGCGAAGCCGTGGCGGCAGGCACGCACCGAGCGGGCGCGCTGGCCTTCATGCCGATCGTGCCGCGCTCCTTGCCGGCCCGGGCGGCGTGGATCGGGGGCCGGATCAGCGAGGCGAGGGCACGCGGGAATGGTGACTCTGTTCTGGCCACCATCCGCGCCGAGTTGGCGTTGAAGTCACCGGATGCCAATGCGCAACGCCTGGCCGGTGTCATCGGTGATGCGGCCGAAGCACTGATTGCGACCGGAAAGTTCGCCGAGGCCCTGCCGTACGCCGAGCACCTGGAGCGACTGGGCACGCGTGATTCGTTGACGGCGACGCGAAGCGGCGTGGTCGGTCGCGCATTGCTGCTGCAAGCACAAGCACGACTCGGCATGAAGGACACGACGCGGGCTCGCGAGCTCGCTGGGCGCGCGATCGAGCCGCTCAGGTCCGGATATGGTGAGTCGCACGCCTTGACTCGTGTCGCGATCGCGCTGCGTGGGGCGCTATCGCCGCGGTAGATCGAGAAAAGGTGTCTGACCCCTTTTCGTGCGATCAGCCGCCGGGGGCGTCGCTCGGCAGACCGGTGGGTCGAGGTTGTGGCTTCGACGATGGCGTCTCGACAGGCGATGGCGTGAACGTCGGCGGCTCGGGCACCTCATAGGGCTCTTCGAGCGGTTCCTGCACCCGGTCGTCCGGATCTTCGACGTCAGGCGGAAGCTCGAAATCCTCGTCCGGTGGAACCTGTCTCAATTCGCGGTTCGGCGGGCGCAGCTGGTCGGTCATACGTCGTTCCTGAGTATTTGACGTTAGAGACACGTCCTGACGACGCCCGTTCCTTCCTTCTTGCGTGCTCAGCGTTATGCATCAACCCGCTGCAGTCCGTTCGGCCAGCCACGGCGCGCCGCGCGGCCCGTCATCAGCGGCTTCTCACGACAGATGCGGATGGTGCCGGCGTGCCGCCACGTGTTCCGGGCCACGGCGCCACCGGCGTCGATCTGTGCCAGCGCGCCCAGGACAAAGGCGGTGGCTTCCTGCTCGCTGCCTAACGCAATCGAGGCTCCAGCTGCACCCGCCGGCCGACACCCGTGCTGCCGCCGGTAGACGACGAGTAGTACCGCCCTGAATCGGGATTGCTCGTCGAGGTGGAGGAAGTTGCGTTCGCGATTCCGAAGGCGGTCGTGGACGATTTGATATCGCCTCGGCCACGGTCATGCGACGGCGGATCAGTTTCGGAAGGCCCGTGAGGAACCGTGCAAACGCGACGAGCTCTGACGCCGTGTGGTCGCGACGCCGGGTGGGGCCCATGGCGTGAACCTAACGCAAAAGCCGGGCCGGGGAGGAGAGGGGTAGCGGTGCGCGCATCTGCCGGACACCCTATGGGCAACCCCTCATAACAGACCGCGATGCCCGACCTCGAAATGGCCCGGAAGCGCCTCGAATCGTTTCCTGCTGTGCCGTTGGCACAGCTTCCGTCGCCTGTCGACGACTTATCACGTCTTCGCGAGGCGCTGGGACTGGAATGTCGTCTTCTAGCCAAGAGGGATGACCAGATTGCGTTCGGGTTTGGAGGCAACAAGATCAGGAAGCTCACGCTTGTCGCAGCAGAGGCTTCGGGAGCGGATCTGCTGATCACCTGCGGTGGTGTGCAATCCAACCACTGCCGGGCAACCGCCGCGGTCGCCGCGCGATTGGGCGTGCGCTGTCACATCGTCGTCAACGGATCCAGGCCGGAGCGGCCGACCGGTAACGCGCTGCTCGTTTCATTGTATGGGGCGCACCTGACGTACGTCGCAACGCGCGCCGAACGAGCGCCGGCCATGGAGCGCATCGCGGCCGAGCACTCGGCAATCGGAGGAAAGCCGGCGGTGATTCCGTTAGGCGCGTCGACGGCGACGGGCGCGATGGCAATTGCCCGCGGCGTGGGCGAGATGGTGGCACAGGGCGTAACGCCGGACGTGATCGTCCACGCCAGTTCGTCAGGCGGAACGCAAGCGGGGCTCATCGCCGGCTGCGCGCTGTATGCGCCGGACACGCGTGTCATCGGAATCAGCGCCGACGATCCCGCCGGCGAAATCTCCGGTGTCATCAGGCGGCTGCTGAGCGACATGGAATCGGCCCTCGACGCCGGGTTTGGCGCGTTAGGCAGCCAATCGGCGATCAGCGTGGATGACGCGTTCGTCGGCGGTGGCTATGGCGTTCCCACACCGGCGTCGACTGAAGCGCAGCAACTGGCGGCGCGACACGAGGCCATGCTGCTCGATCACTGGTATACCGCCAAGGCGATGGCCGCGCTGATCGACCGGGCGCGCCGGGGTGAGTTCACCGGTGCGCGGGCAGTCCTGTTCTGGCACACCGGCGGTCAACCGGGTGCGCTTGCATAACGAGACGAGGAGCTGGACTACTTGCCGGGGCCAGTGCTCGGACGATCCGGCTTCTTCGACGGCGGCCCTGGTCGACTTGGCGTGAACGATGGCGGATCGGAGGCAGGGAACGACTCGTCGACCGATTCGTCCACGCGTTCGTCTTCGTCCGCGATCTTGTGATCGGGGTGCTCGAGTCCCTCGTGCGGCTCGTGGCGTTTCGGCGGGCTCATTGACGATTGACGATTGACGATTGACGATTGACGATTGGTGATTGGGTCAATGGTGTCTGACCCGTTTCGGCGGGGGGCGTTCCGACGCTCGACTCCGCTACCGCCTGACGAGTACGCTTTGATCAGTGGATCAGCGCGTAGTAGATGTAGTTCACGCCGAGCTTGTAGGACTCGTTGGTCATGTCGACGGGGAAGTATCCCTCGTTGGCTGAAAACTCCCAGTATTCGGCCAGGTCGGAGTTGTAGTTCACGAGCACCAGCATGCGCTGAGACGGGTCGTTGTTCTCGAACAGCGCGAAGTACTGCGGCTTCACGTCGACCAGCGGGTGGGGAACGTAGATGTCCTCGACCCGGAAGAATGAATTGAAGATCGGGTGTTCCGGACCGATCTCGATGAGCTGGAGATCGGGCATCGCCCGGCGCAGCTGCTCTTCCATGTTGTACCACTGCGCCTGCTCGAAATCGTCCAGGATGAGAAACCCGCCCTTGAGCAGGTACTGGCGCAGGTTTTCTCCCTCCGAATCAGTCATTCCCCAGGTGCCCGGTTCCGACAGGTAGATGATCGGGTGGCGGAAAATTTCCGGGTCGTCGAGGTCGAACACGTTCGTGCCGATCACGTTGATCGCCGTCGTCGAGACGTAGTCGACGATCTGCGAGATGTGCCTGTCAGCGTCCGGATAGTCATGTGCCCAGGCACTTCCACCGCGCCGCCTGTATCCGGTGCCGCCGTAGCGGATGCGTGAGAACGTGAAGCCGCCGTTGTACGGCACCTGAACTTCTCCGCGCTGCGACGATGCGGTCGCGGGTTCCTTCACCAGGTGCACGGGGACACCAAGGCCAAGCGCGATCCCTGCAACGGCGACCGCGCGCAAAACCGAATTGCGAATCACACCTTCGTCGCCTAGCCGCATCGTGGATTATACCCGATCTTGAACGCCAGCCGATATGAACCCGCACGCGCGCCGAGACCCCCTGGCGCAACCCCAATCTTGGTAACGATACGAGACCTGACCACCCACCAGGACTTCGCCGATTGCATCGCACTGCAGGAAGCGACCTGGGGCGAAGGGTTTTTGGAGCGCGTGCCGGCGGCGATCCTGCGCGTGAGCCAGATGATCGGCGGCGTTTCGGCCGGCGCATTCGATGAGACGGAGAGAATGGTCGGCTTCGTGTTCGGGCTCACCGGAGTGCGAACCGGAGAGCTCGTGCACTGGTCCGACATGCTGGCGGTGCGGCGCGAACTGCGGAGCCAGGGCATTGGCGAACGACTGAAGCAGTACCAGCGCGAGAAGGTCGTCGCCGTTGGCGTGACGGCGATGTTGTGGACCTTCGATCCGCTGCAGGCCGGAAACGCGCACTTCAATATCAATCACCTCGGTGCAATGCCGATCGAATACGTTCCCGACATGTACGGATCGAACACCGGTAGCGCACTACACGGAACCTTGCCGACCGATCGCTTCATCGTTCGCTGGGACCTCGCGTCCTCGGCGGTGCGGGCGATAGCCGGCACCGTGCACGTTGAAATTCCGGCTGACTTCATCGGCGTGCAACGCTCCGACCCCGAACGCGCGCTCGCCTGGCGGCTCGAGGTCCGCGACGCGATGCAGTCGCGGCTTGCCGATGAATACCGGGTCGTTGGCTTTCAACGTGGCGCGTCCGGGAATCCGTTCTACATCCTCGACCGCGATCCTGCACGATGATCCAGGTTTCGGCGATCACCCTGCGCGAGATCCGACTGCCGCTCAAGGAACCCTTCCGCATCTCGTCAGGCGTGGTGTCGGAGCGCCGTATCGCACTGCTCGAACTCCGGGATGTGTCCGGGGCCGTGGCGTGGAGCGAGTGCGTCGCCGGCGAGGAGCCGTACTACTCACCGGAAACCATCGACACGGCCTGGATCGGGATCATGCAGTGGCTTGCGCCGAGAGTAATTGGTCGTGCATTCGAGGCTCCGGGGGACGTGTTCGCGGTACTCGACAAGGACATCCGGGGTCACCTGATGGCCAAGGCCGCGATCGAGATGGGAATCTGGGGACTCGAGGCCACCCGGCTCGGGATGTCGCTTTCGCGACTGCTCGGCGGAACGCGGCGCGAAATCGACGTCGGCATATCGCTCGGGATTCAGTCGTCTCCGGAGGCGCTGGCCAGGCGCGTGCAGGAAGCACTGCAGGCCGGCTACCGGAAGGTGAAGATGAAGATCATGCCTGGCGCGGATGTGTCGTTCGTTCGCGCGGCACGCGATGCCGCTGGCCCCGCCGCTCCGCTGATGGCGGACGCGAACAACGCGTATACGCTGGACGACGCCGGCCACCTGGCGGAACTCGACGAACTCGACCTGATGATGATCGAGCAGCCGCTGGCATGGGATGATCTCGTCAGGCACGCCGAGCTGCAGCGACGACTGAAGACGCCGGTCTGCCTCGATGAATCCATCACGTCGCTCGATCGCGCGCGCGACATGGTATCGCTGGGGAGCGGCCGCATCGTGAACATCAAGCCAGGTCGCGTGGGCGGACTCGCGGCATCGATCGCCATTCACGACTTCTGTGAATCGAGCGGCATTCCGGTCTGGTGCGGTGGAATGCTCGAGAGCGGGATCGGTCGCGCGTACAATGTCGCGCTGGCGTCGCTGTCGAACTTTGTGAAGCCCGGCGATGTATCTCCCAGCTCGCGTTACTGGCATCAGGACATCGTGACGCCGGAATGGACGATGACGGATCACGGCACGATGGTTGTGCCGGAAGGAGCGGGCATAGGTGTGGATGTGGATGTCAGTCGGGTGGAGGATCTGACGGTCAGGCGCGCGGAAATTGGGGAATAGGGAATCGGGAATCGGGAATCGTGAAATCGTGAAATCGTGAAATCGTGAAATCGTGAAATCGTGAAATCGTGAATGACATTCGGGAGCTGTTTGGCGTTGAGGGGGTTGCGCGCCTGATCGGGCTGCGGCGGGAACTGCATCGCTTTCCGGAACTTTCCTGGAAGGAAGAGCAGACCGCTGCGCGGCTCGAGGGGGCGTTGCGGGCCATCGGGCTCGACGACATCACGCGCGTCGCCGGTACCGGCGTCGTGGCGCGGGTACGCGGACGCAATCGTGAGGCTCCCGTGGTGGCCATCCGGGGCGACATCGATGCGCTGCCAATCCACGAGGCGACCGGACTTCCGTTTGCGTCAGAGGTGCCAGGCGTCATGCATGCGTGCGGTCATGATGTGCATGCAACATGGGCCGTTGGCGCGGCGACGTTGCTCACCAGCACACCGGCGCTGGGCGACGTGCTGGTCGTGCTGCAGCCGGCGGAAGAAGTTGGAAGTGGGGCTGCGGCCATCCTGGCCAGTGGTGCGCTCGACGGCGTGTCGGCGATTTTCGGCGGTCACGTCGATCGCCGGTTTTCTGTTGGTCAGGTCGTGGCGCAGGCCGGCCCGCTCGCGGCGTCGGCCGATTCGTTCACCATCGACGTGATCGGGAAGGGCGCACACGGCGCGCGGCCACACGAGGGGATCGATCCGATCGTGGCCGCGTCGGCGGTCGTTTCCGCGCTGCAGACCATCGTTGCGCGAAGGCTCGATCCGGGATCACCGGCCGTGGTGTCGATCGGCTCCATACACGGTGGCACGGCGCCTAACATCATTCCGGAACGCGTGACGTTGACCGGAACGTTACGCGCGATGCGCCCTGAGGTACGCGCGCAGTTGCACGACGAGGTCGGGTCCATTGCCACCGCGGTCGCCGCGGCGCACGGGGCGACAGCGAAAGTGACCATCGATCGCGGGCCGCCGCCGATCGTGAACACAGAGCGCGAGGCCGGCTGGGCTCGTGCCGCGGCGGAACGAGCGCTCGGCGCAGGCAGCGTGGTCCCGTTCGGCGTCACCAACATGGGTGGCGAAGACTTTGCCTGTTATCTCGAACGCATGCCGGGCTGCTTCCTGCGTATCGGCGCACGGGAAGAGGGTGGTGACCCGGCTCCGGCGCACAGCCCCGGATTCATCGCGGCCGAGGATAGCATCTTTGTTGGTGCCGCCGTCCTCGCCGAATGCGCGCGCGAAGCCGCCGACCGGATGGGGACCTGAGCTACTGGCGCGATCGCCTTGCGGTGAAGGAGCCGGATCCCATCGTTCCCATGTCGAGTGATCCCTTCAATGCTTCATTCGACTCGGCGGTGCCGTTGAAGGTCATGCTGAAGGGATCACCGCCGGCGGACGTGGTGAAGCCGAAACTGAACTCCCTTCCCTTCACCGTTCCCTTGATGTCCAGCTCGCCGAACGCCTGCGAGATGTAGAGGCCAGTGAGCGAGTCGCCCTTCTGCGTCAGGCGCACCGTCGGCGATCCCTGACCGCCTTCATACGTGACGGTGAAGGCCCAGGTGCCGGTGAGGTCCACACGGGTCGTATCCTGGGCGGACGCTACCGAAGCGGAACCAAGCAGCATGACCGCCGTGGCAGCGATCTTCAAAACTCCGAACATGTGTTCTCCGAGAATGTGCGGCAGACAGAATGCAGGGTCTCAATCGAACATGGAATTCCGTAATTCTACGTAGAACACTACAGGGTCGAACTGCCGAAGGTGTCGCACGATTGCGTGTCGCCACGTTCGAGCCCCTGCCGGAACCACCGAACGCGCTGCTCGGACGTGCCGTGCGTGAAGCTCTCCGGGACGATGACGCCCTGCGACTGGCGCTGCAATCGATCGTCGCCGATTGCCGAGGCGGCGCCTAACGCTTCCTCGACGTCGCCCGTCTCGAGGATCTGTCGTGCGCGCTGGGCATGATGTGCCCAGAGTCCCGCATAACAATCGGCCTGGAGCTCGAGGCGAACGGACATGGCATTGGCCTGAGCTTCGCCCTGCCGGCTGCGCATGCCCTGCACCTGCTCCATGGTTCCGAGCATGTTCTGGATGTGGTGGCCCACCTCGTGGGCAATGACGTAGGCCTGCGCAAAATCGCCGGGCGCGCCGAGCCGCTGGCGCAGGTCGTTGTAGAAGGAAAGGTCGATGTAGACGGTCTGATCGAGCGGGCAGTAGAAGGGTCCCATCGCCGACTGGCCGGTGCCGCAGCCTGACGACGTTGCGTTGCTGAAGATGACCAGCGACGGCTCGCGATACGACTGTCCCGCGGCGCTGAACAGTGCGCCCCAGGTTTCCTCGGTGCTGCCGAGGACGGCCGAGACGA
>CAMPKM010000030.1 GCA_946887155.1 uncultured Gemmatimonadota bacterium | reverse complement strand
GTCCAGGACGTCTTCGCCGTCCGCGATGCCACGACCGGCGCGCAGCGAGTGGCCAAGCACGGTCTTTGGGCCAGCGTCATGGGCCTGCGGCCGGAAGACGAAGCCACCTCCGCCCTGCCGTAGTGGTTCAACTCCCCACCCGGTTAGCGCTCGAGCAACCTCGATGACATCCTGCTGCGTGTATCCGCCATCCACGCCCAGCGTGTGCAGCTCGAGCAGCTCGCGGGCATAGTTCTCGTTGAGCCCACGGGGCCGTCGCTGCTGCAACTGCTGAACGGCCGCGCGCTGCGCCGAGTCGAGCCGCTGGATGCGCCGGTTGATTGCGCCCTGCCGCAGCCGTCCCCGAACCCGTCCATCAGCGCCTAACGTTGGTTGGCCACTGTCGGCGACCGACTGCGCGTTGTCCAGGTACATGAGCATGGCCGGGCTCTTCGCGACCGCGCCCAGCAGGTCGCGGAATTTGCCGAGTGCCTGCGGGCGGATGACACGTTCGCTGTATTCGGGGAGGTAATACCGCAGCTGCGCCTTGCCGATGAACAGGTTGAAGTGATTCTCCCAGAAGTCGGTCATCACTTCGGCGAGCTGGCGCTCGCTGACGACCGCCCGCGCCACCTTCGCGGCGAGCAAGTCGTTCACGAATTCCCTGTTCCGTTGAGCCTGACGACGGAGCTCGATGCTGTCGGCGCGTGTGAGCGCGGAATCAGATCGCAACCGGGCCGCCAGTTGCTGTGCGTTCCGAGGAGGGTAGTCCCGCAGCAGCTCGCTCCCCGGTCGCTTCAGGTTCGTGAACGTGCGCAGCAACTGGTCCGTGTCACGATCCGGCACTCGATCGGGGTCGAGGTGTTGTTCTACCCAACGGTCGACACCCATCGTCACGACCCGATCGACGTCTCCCGGCCGCGGCCCGAACGCGAGGCGATTCAGCACGTGGAATGCCTGCTCGCGCGGTGTGAGTTCCCGCGCATCCTGCGACGCGGCGCCCGCCGTGTGGATCCCCCACGACCCCGTGACGACAACGGCGGCAACAGCCGCAACCAGTGATCGCACCCGTGGCATCGAGTTCCTCCGTCTGTGCTCTGGGAAGACGCCCAGCCAGAGGTACCCGTTAATGCCGCAATGAGCCCAGCTTCAGCAGGAGGGGCGGCAGCGGTATCCGTACCGACCCCAGTACCTGTACCCGTTCAAATAACCAATAACCAATACCAGTAGGTCTTACCCCTGCAGCATATACCCCACTCCCCGGACCGTCTGAACCAGCGGCGTCTCACCATCGACGTCCACTTTCTTGCGGACGTAGTTGATGTACACGTCCACGATGTTCGTGGTGGGATCGAAATCCTGCTTCCAGACCTGCTGCGAGATCTGCTCGCGCGTCACTGCGCGACCGGCGTGCCGAGCCAGGTATTCGAGCAGCGCGTATTCCTTCTGCGTCAGCGTGATCTCCCGGTTACCACGCCTCACGTCGCGTGAGAAAGGATCGATGATGAGGTCACCGACCTTCAGCATCGCCTGGTCCGCTCGCAAGGCAGACCGCCGCAGCAGCGCCCGCACCCTCGCCAGCAATTCGTCGTAACTGAACGGCTTCGCGAGATAATCATCGGCACCGGCGTCGAGTCCCTCGACCTTGTCCGACACCGTGTCGCGTGCCGTGAGCATCAGCACCGGCGCCGTGTACGCACGCGACCGCAGCTCGCGCGCTACCTGGTAGCCATCCTTCAGCGGGAGCCCGATGTCGAGGATGAGCAGGTCGGGCGTCTTGTCGATGGCGGCTGCAAGTCCTGCCTCTCCGTCGACGGCAGTGCTTACACTATAGCCGTTGTCGGAAAGAGTGCGTTCCAGGACGTTGAGTACGTCCGGCGCATCTTCGACCACGAGGATACGCGCTGTGCGAAACGGTTCGAGTGCTGTCATGCGCCTATTATCGAAAGGATCAACGTCCGCGACAACCGCCCCGAGCCGTTTTTTACGAGAGAGCGTTACCAGAAATGGTTAATCACGCGCATGACGCGTACGAATCGATGTTCGAGGGCGCGACCGGCCGGAATGCGTCGCGCATGAGCATCGGTGTGCGAGGCGGTCTGATTGCCGCCGCCGCGACGGCCGGTGCCGTCATCGGTTTTGGGGTGCGTCACGGTGACTGGTCGGCGCCTTTCGCGAACCTGGGTTTCGAAGTTCTCAGCAGCCTCGGCCTTGGAGTGCCGGCTGGCTTACGGCTGGTTACCGGGTTTCTCACGCACGCGGCATGGATGATCGTATGGGGAATCGTCTTCGCGATGCTCTCGACGAAGCGAACGGCCGGTACCGCCATCGTCCTCGCCATCGTGGTGAGTGTGCTCGCCGCGGTCCTCGCCAGAAGCGTGCTTCCCTCGTCATTTGGCGCGGTACGATTCGCCTCACTACCCGGAGCCCAGGTGGCGCTCTGCGTCGCCCTGATGGCCCTCAGCCTTTTGAGTGCACGCGCATTCAACCAACCCCGCTGATTCGAACGCTGGTCTGAGCAGGTCGCACCTCCCGCTCCGCGCTGATTCGCCAAAATTCGCGGAGACTTGGTTCTCATGACCTGCCGCGCCAATCCGCTCCCAATCCGTCAAGACTGATCCTGAAAGGTTAAGGATGCATTACGACGCACCGTCGCCTTCACACGACGGGAACGAGACAACCCGGTTTGTGTCCAAACACGTGCTGGAAGGGTCTACCCAGACAGGAGTGTCTGAATTCGTGAGAGATGCGATGGGCACCACGGCACGTCGCATGCATCCCGAATCAACGGACCATCACACAAAGGGGGTTGGAGTACATGGATGTCCTCGTGATGCTCGAGGAATTGTCCGAACACTCCACCGTTCTCGCGCACGTGAACTCCGTACCGAGTCCGCTCAATTCCGAAAGGCCCACGCGAGAAGTGGTAACGCTTTACGGCGAAGCTACTTCAGAATCGCTGGCCATGGCGTTGGCGGCCGCAATGGAGTCAAGGCGAGAAACCATGGATCGCTCGGACGTCATTCGCCACCTCGGGCTTTGGCCGGAGCGTGGGGCAATCGGCGACGCAGCGTGGCGCGATGACCAGACGGGTCAACTCGTCACGCGTGATCTCTCGATTGCGCCCACCGTCATCCGGGAAACGGCGAATCAGTTGCTGCATGAATGCGGGACAACCATCCGCCGGCTCGTTGCCGGGCTATCGATGCCAGACTGGCCCGAAGGTGCGCGACGGGCAATCAGTTTCACCCTCACCTCGAACGTGACGCCGCTGGCGGGCGCAGGAGCAAGGGTCGATTCGCTCCTCGAGCGCTACCGGCAGACCGACGGATTCACCTTCGACAACGACGGAGACTGACGAGACCGAACTTCTTTCGTCCGAATTGCCCGGGGCCCGCGATGGTTTGCGGGCCCCGGGTTTTTTCATGGCAAAAAGGGGTCAGACACCATTCCGCTCGCGAAATGGTGTCTGACCCCTTTTCCGGCTAAGCCCGTTACCGTCGCACTTGACGGGTCAGGATACAGGGGCCAGCCTACCCAAAGACCATCGTCCTCAACGGAGATCGAAGTGCTATGAAGGAGTACAAGGCGGAGGACATTCGAAATGTGGCTGTAGTCGGACACGGGGCCAGCGGAAAGACGACACTCGTCGATGCGCTGGCCTTCGTGTCCGGATCCAGTAAACGGCATGGCAGCATCAAGGACGGAACCGCGCTCACTGACCACACGCCGGAAGAAATCGAGCGCGGCTATTCGATCAACGTCTCCTGCGCGTACGCCGAGTGGCAGGACGTGAAGGTCAACCTCATCGACACGCCCGGATACCTCGACTTCCAGGGCGACGCCATGGCGGGGCTGGCCGCCGCTGACGGCGCCCTTTGCCTCGTCTCAGCCACTGCGGGCGTCGAAGTCGGAACGGAAAAGATGTTCAAGGCGGCGATGAACTCGAACGATCCGGTGCTGTTTGTGGTCAGCCTCATGGACAAGGAACACGCCGACTTCGAGCGCAGCTATCAGCAGATCAAGGATCGGTTGACGTCCAAGGTGATTCCGGTCGAAATCCCCATCGGTGCCGGTCCCGGGTTCCGCGGCGTCATCAACCTGTTCACGCGCAAGGCGTACGTGTACAAGGCGGGCTCGCGGACCGGCGAGTACGAGGAAACGGAAATCCCCGATGAGGAGCGCGACAACTTCCAGCGCTTCTACCAGGAACTGATCGAGGCGATTTCGGCGACCGACGACGCCATGCTCGAGCGCTACCTCGAAGGCGGCGAGATCGGCCGCGACGAAGCCATCCACGGCATGAAGGAGGCGATGAAGCGCGGCGACCTCTTCCCGCTCTTCTGCGTGTCCGCGGACCACATGATCGGCATCACGGCGCTGCTGACGGAAGTCGTGCAGCTCATGCCGTCGGCGTTCGAGATGGAGGAAATCCATGCCTTCAAGGGTGCCGAAGGCAGCAAGACCGTCGAGATCCACGCCGTCGACACCAATCCGTTCGCGGCGCTCGTGTTCAAGACGCATTCCGAGCCGCATATCGGCGACGTGTCGTTCTTCCGGATCTTTTCCGGTCGCGTGACGAACGGCCAGGAGGTCTTCAACGCGACGCGCGACGGCGTCGAGAAACTCGGTCACCTGTCGATCTCCCAGGGCAAGGATCGCGTCGAGGTCCCCGCGTTATGCGCTGGCGACATCGGCTGCGTGGCCAAGCTCCGCAACACGCACACCAACGACACGCTGTCCACCCGCGAACATCCGGTTCGGCTGCCGCAGATCCAGTTCCCGGAGTCGGTGGCGGAGTTTGCTGTCCACGCCACCGCGCGGCACGACGAGGAAAAACTGCAGTTCGGGTTGCACCGGCTGCATGACGAGGACCCGACGTTCGGCACGCACTACAACGCCGAGACGCACCAGACCATCATCGCCGGACTTGGGGAGCGGCATGTCGAAGTGGCGATGGCGCGCCTCAAACGGAAGTTCGGGGTGTCGGCTGACCTTGGCCGCCCTCGCATTGCCTATCGAGAGACGCTGGTGGGGAAGGGCGAAGGGCAGGGAAGGCACAAGAAGCAGACGGGCGGCCGCGGCCAGTTCGGCGATTGCTGGGTGCGCATGAAGGCGCTGCCCCGTGGTTCAGGCTACAAGTTCGTCGATCGCATCGTCGGCGGCGCGATTCCCTCGAAGTTCATTCCCGCGGTCGACAAGGGCATCCAGGAATCGGCCGTACGCGGAGTGCTCGCCGGCTACCCAATGGTCGACTTCGAGGTCGAGGTCTACGATGGCTCGTATCACTCGGTGGACTCGAACGAGATGTCGTTCAAGATGGCCGGGATCCAGGCGTTCAAGAGCGTGGCGCCCAAGTGCAAGCCGGTGTTGCTCGAGCCGATCGACGAGGTCACCATAACGACGCCTGACGAGTACCTCGGCGACGTCATGGGCAACCTGTCATCGCGGCGCGGCCAGATCCTGGGGACGGAGTCCGGGAATGGGAGCGGCACGGTAGTCAAGGCCTATGCGCCGCAGGCGGAACTGCATCTCTACGCGACCGACCTGAGCTCCATGACGCATGGTCGCGGCACGTTCACGCGAAAGTTCCACGGCTATGAGCAGATGCCACCCGAAGCCGCGAACAAGGTGATCGACGACTACGCCAAGGAACGGAAAGAGGAGGTCGTCGAAGAATAGAGCAATGGGTCAGACTCGATTGATGGAGGAGCGGCAGGTCAAGTCAATCGAGTCTGAGTCCATTGCTCCCGTTGAGGATCGTTGTAACCACCCCAACGGCAAAAACGTCGGCGTCACCTGGCGCTCCCCAGAGCTGGATCAACAGCCGATCCGTCGGCGACGGCACCGGCGTCCACGCTGCGCCGTCAAAGTGGAGCAACACCCCCTCGTCACCGGCCGCATACACATCGGTCGGGCCGGTCCCCCAGACGCTGCGTAACGCGACGGTCGTCGGGCTGTCCATTTCGTACCACCGCACACCGTCGTACCTCAGGATGGTGCCGGCCTCTCCCACGATGAACAAGTCGTTAGGTGCCGAACCCCAGATCGCGCGCAGCAACAGCGTCGTTGGCGTCGTCATGGAAGTCCAGCGGCTGCCATCGAACTTCAACACGAGCCCCTCGTCCCCGACCGCGTAGACGTTGCCGGGAGAAAGTCCCCAGACGTGTCGCAGGAATGCGGTAGTGCCGCTCGCCATCGCTCCCCATCCCGTCGGCGTCGAGATCAGGATCGTGCCGCCTTCACCAACGATGTACGCCAGGTCGGGACCCGCCACCCACACCGACCGCAACAGGCCACCAAATGGACTTTGCTGTTGGCTCCACGTACTGCCGTCGTAGTGAAGGATTGTTCCCGTGTCTCCCACCACGTACACGTTGTTCGCACTGCTGCCATGCACCCCGTACAACGGATGACTCGGCGGCGCAGGCTCTTGCGACCAGCCCGTGACCGTTCGGCGAAAAAGCGCGCCGCCCGCGCCTGCGGCCCACACCGGACCACCTGCTACTCCCCAGACGGTGAGCAGCGCCGGTGATGTCGTCTCCGTGACCCATGAGTTGCCGGACCCGCGCAGGACCGTGCCATCCCATCCTGCCGTCACGATGAGGCCGGCGTTGTCGCCCCAGAGACCGCGCAGGTTCTGGCCTGAGCGGACGTTCTGCACCGGTGCCCACGTTGTGCCCGTCAGGCGAATGATCTGGCCCTTGTTACCCACAGCATAGGCATCACCCGCTCCACGTCCCCAGATCGCGAACAGGTTCGTCTGCGTGACCTGTGGCCCGAAGGCCCATTCGGTGCCGTCGTAATGCAGAATGAGGCCGTTGATACCGACAGCCCAGATGTCGTTGGCGCTCGAACCCCAGATGCCGAGTATGAGCTGGTCCGTCAGCGGCGCGTATTGCGCCCATTCCGTCCCGTCGAAGTGGACGATGACGCCGTTCTGCCCAATGGCCCAGAGATCGTCGGATGCCGCGCCCCAGATTCCCCACAGCTCCCACGGCGTGTCTTCGTTCATCACGCTCCAGGAACTTCCGTTCCACCGGAGCACCGTGCCACTGACCCCGATCGCGTAGATCTCGTTTTCGGAACGCCCCCAGACCTCGAGCAGGGCGTTTGTCGTGGGACTCGTGATCCGGTTCCAGCCTTCCGCCGTACGCCTGAAAATCACGCCGCCCGTTCCAACGGCGAACACGTTGGTCGCGCTCGAGCCCCACACCCCGGTCAGCGACTCTTCGGTCGGCAGTTGCACGAGCGTCCACCCGCTGCCTGACGATTCCATGAGCTGGCCATTCTGGCCGGCCACGATTGCGAGCGGCGACTCGGCGTCTGCCCAGACACCCAGCACCGATGCGTCGGTGATGCCCTCCTTCTCGATGCTCCACGACACGAGTGGTGTCGCCGCCGTCACCGTGACGGCACTCGAGGTGCGAATACCTCCGGCGTCGGCGTGAATTGCGGCGTTGCCCTGCGTGTGTGCCGTTACCACGCCGGCTTCCGACACGCTGGCGACCGACGAGTTCGTCGAAGTCCATTGCACCAGCACGTTGGTCACGGTGCCATGGGCGTCTCGAGCCACCGCGTCCAGTTGCAGGGAGGACCCGCTGACCAGCCACGCGGTTGCTGGTGTCACCTCCAGCGATTCAACGGCGCCGTCGATGGGGTCGGCGGGGTCCGAATCGCACGCCAACGCGAACACGCCAAGCGCGAGCGTATACAACGCGATTCGCCACATGGCGAAAAAACGCGCGCCCCGAAATGGGGCGCGACGATCATGTTGGCTGATCAAACCTTGTGGAAACCGGATCGGGCCGCCTCGCGCTGGTCGGCGGATTCGTACACCTCGAAATCCGAGAAGAAAGCGGGCGCTTCCTTCTGGAGAATTCGAATGACCGCGACGGCCATCCGTCGTATTTCCAGTTCCGCGCCTTCTCCGGCACGCAGTTCGAGCATGGTGCGCCAGGCACGGACGTTGCCCGTGACGACGATCTTCGTTTCGGTCGAATTCGGCAACACGCCACGCGCCGCCTCGCGCGCCATTTTCCGGCGGTGCACTCGGTCATCCACCCACGAATACCGCTCCATCAGTTGCTCGACCAGCGAGATGTACGCGCGTTGCGCGTCCTCCATCTGCTTCAGCCACGTGGATTCGAGCGCCTCATCGCCAATGATGGCCGGCGGCATGACGAAGTCGGCCACCGACTCGTCCACGTATCGCTGGCTCAGTTGTGAGTAGGCAAACCCGGCCCGGTGACGCACCAGCTCATGCGTGAGCGACCGGCTGATCCCTTCGAGCAGCAGCGAATAGTTCGCGTGCTCCAGCACGCTCCCGTGCGCCTGTTTCTTGATGTTCTCGAGGTATTCCCTCGTCGTGCGGTTGGCCGGGTTCCGTTGGCTCATGTAGCAGAGCCGTCCGGCGAACTCCGCCAGCTTTTCACCGTCGCTCCCTTCGCCGATCCATTGCACGCGAAGGTGATCGGGCTCGGCGAACGCGGGTCGCGCCAGGACGGAAATGCGGGGCTCACGGAAGTACATGATGAAGGCGATTGGGCGAAGGTGGACGGAAGGTGCGCCAAGGCGCCAGAAAACTAACGGTGGTGGGAACAGGACGCCGAACCTCCTTTCGCGCGCACCGTCCCCGGTCCCTTGCCCGGGACGCTGCCGGCCAATAGGGTGCCGGAAGGCTCGAAGGCCGGTACCCGGCAGCCTGGAGGCGGACCGATGGCGCTCCCCACGTTGACGTTAGGCACGATCCGCGGCCTGCTGGCCGCGGCCGCGCTGCTGATGGTGTCCGGCGCCGGCCTCGCGCGCGGCGTGGCGACGCGCGACATCCAGGTTGCCACGTTCCGGAGTGATACCACTTTTGCCGGTACCATCGCCCGGCTGTCGGAACCGGCCGGCTATTTCGACTCCGACAACCTGATCTCGAACGAGACGTCGTACCTGCACGCCGTCAGTCATCTCCGTGCCGGACGCGTCACCGGTGGCGCGTACATCGGCGTCGGCCCGGACCAGAGTTTCTCCTATATCGCCGCGATACGTCCTTCCGTGGCGTTCATGATCGACATCAGGCGCGACAACCTGCTCATGCACCTGATGTTCAAGGCGCTGTTCGAGCGCGCGACAAACCGTTTCGAGTTTCTGAGCCGGTGGACGGGGCGCGTGGTTCCGGATGACGTGCGGCCATGGGAAGGAGCGTCGATCGACGGGATTGTTGCCGCGGTCGACAGTCTTCCCGCCGATACGACGTGGGCCGAGTCCGATTCCATCATCGCCACGGTCCGCCGGTATGGTGTACCGCTGTCCCCGAACGACACGACGACGATCCGCCGCTTTCACGGGGAATTCATCCGTCATGGCCTGAGTCTGCGCTTTACGAGCACGGGACGTGCTCCCCGTTACTACTATCCGACGCTTCGTGACCTGATTCTCGAGCGTGACCTCGAAGGCCGGCAATCGAGCTACCTGGCGAGTGAGGAGAGCTGGCGCTTCATCAAGGAGCTCGAGGCGCGCGACGGCATTATCCCGGTCGTCGGCAATCTCGGGGGGACAACGGCCTTTCCCGCGATCGGCCGGGAAGTCGCGGCGCGCGGTGAAACCGTCTCGGCGCTCTACGTCTCCAACGTGGAGATGTACATCTGGCGGGACGGATCGTTCGGGAACTTCGCCGCCAACGCGGCGCGGCTGCCGCATAACGAGCGTTCGGTCATCATCCGCTCGTTCTTCGGCGGCGGCTTCGCGGGTCAATCCCACCCGCTGCGGCGTGACCCCCACGTCAGCACGCAACTCGTCCAGACGCTCGACGATTTTGCCCGGCGGCAGAAGGAGGGCTGGTCCAGTTACTGGGAGCTCGTCACCCTCGGCAACAAATAGCGTCTGACCCCATTTTGAAAATTGGGGTCTGACCCCCTTTTCAGCCGGGGCCCCTGGAGCCGGGAGGTTTCCGGAGCAGCGTGGTGTCCTGGATCTTGAACGCAAAGGGCTGCTGGACGAGCTGCGGGACCAGCTTGTTGGCCATGATGGCGGGACGAAAGCGCATCTGCGGGAGCGTGGCCTTCACCGCGCGGGCGAAGTCGGTATGCGTCGCCGTAATCACGCGGAAAGTGGCGGTGTCGGCCCTGCCTAACGTGTCGACTACGTACTGCACGATGACCGAACCCTCGATCCGCCGCTTCAGCATCGACGCGGGATACTGCGGCGCGACCCCATCGTCCTGCCGCATGACGGCGCTGTCCACCATGAATTCCATCATGATGGAGTCGCCGAGCGGGATCGGCGCGGTGGAAATCTCTTCCTTCGGCGCGACGTCGGCTTCTGCCGCCTTTCCCTTCGGTAGCTCGATTTCCACGCGGGCTTCGTCGCGGGTCTCGGTGTGCTCCGGCTCCTGGTAACCCTCGCCGGCACGCGCTGCGACCAGGGTGGTAAACGTCACCGTCTCTCGCTGCGGCCGGCCCGGAATCTGGTCCTTCGGGACCAGCCATTGCACCGGCGTGAATGACGCGTGAGGCTCCGGCACGATGCGAGCGACGTCGCGATGCACGTACATCCAGCTACCGATGAGCAGCGCATGCGCGAGCGCGCTCACGCCGGCACCTTCGAGCATGGATGACGTCACGACCGCGGCACGCTTCGACTCGATGAGCCGCGCAAAGAGCATCTACGGCCTCCGCTGACGGTCGGCGAGCGCCCTGCGACGCCGCCATATCGAGTATTACTGTGCCGGTCGCCCGAAGCAAGTGACGAGGGGACGAACGACGATCCGGGAGTACCAGCCGCGCGCTTTCAGAGGCTGAGGCGCTACTTCGAAACGACGTGGACCGGCTTGGGCCCGTGCTTGCTGCGTCGCGACGGAATCATCCGCCGGGCGCTCCACCCGAGGTACAGCAGCGCCAGCGCCGAGAGCAGGTGCTTGAGCAGGGCACGCTTCCAGGCGCTGTTGTACGCCACCCGTCCGTCAGCGGGAATGGAAATGCGCAGTTGCAGCGCATCGAGGAGGAATGCTCCGCACATAACGAGTAACGCCAGGCCAATCGTCAGGCAGAGGATCACCAGGATTCGCTGGACGCGGTACTGCTTGAGGATGGACGCGACCACGAACGCGAGCCCGAACCCGAGGATGGGGGTCAGCGTGTAGCCCGACAGCAGGCCCACAGCCGCGAATCGCCACTGCACGCTGCTGAAATTCACCGCCGGCACACTGAGGACGAAATCAATGGACGGGATCGCGACCAGGACGAAAGCCACGACGTACAGTGGTCCGGACAGCGCCTCTTCGGGATCGAGCCTGGGTTTCACGGGTCCATGCGCTGGTGCGTGAGTTGCGGCGCCACCGCGCGTCGCGACGTGGCATCCTATTCTCCGGGGTGGAAAATAGAAACGGGCCGGGGGCTGTGGTCCCCGGCCCGTTATGGCAGCACGGAAGGGGTCGCGCTGCGCATACTGATAATGTGGTGCTCGCCGAACCCAGCCCCGGATTGCTCCGGCGCGATGTGGAGAGCGGGCGGGCTACCACAAAGCTTGAACTGGGCCGGCGTGCTGCACGTCACACGAGCAGTGTCCATGCCGCACGCGTCGTCACAGCACCCGTATCGTTCAAGTCACATTGAATCAACAACTTGCGAATAAATCGTTCTGACATCGAGGACGGACCGGCTGTCGCGCCATCCTGCCAGACGTCGCAACCGCGCTACAGACTCGCACGCATACCGAGGAACGCATCGATGCGGTCCTTGTTCGCCTCGACGTCACCTTCCCCGAGCTCGACGAGACGGCGCAGATAGTCCGCCTGGAACATCAGCAGGCTCAGGATATCGGGGCTCGTCGTCCGGCGCGTGCCAAGGCCGCGGGTCAGGTACCGGAAGACGCGCGGGAGCTTCGGTTCGAATTCGCTGGCGAGCTTGCCGAGGTCGCGCGACGGCCGCATAACGAGTATCTCGACCAGGCGCATCCCTTCGCGCTGCTCCTGGGGCAGTTCGTCGAGCAGCCGGTTCATCCGCTCGAGCCGGAGGATGTCCTCGTCGATGAGGTCGAGGAAGATCGCGTTATAGAGCACGCTCAGCACCTGCGCCGGCGGCGGATATCCCTCGGTCAGCGGCCGATCGGCCTCCTCGCGGGATCGCTGATACCGCGTGGACACAGTCAGGATGCGCGTCGCGCCAAGGTGCAGGGCAGGCGACAGCGGCGCGGTCAGTCGCACGCCACCGTCACCGTACCATTCCGTTCCGACGCGCACGGCGGGGAAGAGCATGGGCAACGAGCTCGATGCCATGATGTGCTCCACCGTGACCGACGCGAGCTCGCTGCGCCGCGTGGGTCGCTGCCAGAGCGTCACGTCGCGGCCCTGAACCCAGGTCACCGACTGGCCGGTCGTGTAGCTCGTCGCCGAGAGGGCCACGGCGTCGAGTCGCCCGGTCCTGATGTTGTGGTGAATCCCGGGCAACGCGCCGTTTTCGTCGTGAGGCAGCGCACGCTGCAGAAAGTGCCTCAACGGCGATGTATCGAGGAATCCTTTCGTCGGCTCCTTGCGATCCATGCCGCCGCCGACGAGCCGCCGTCCCCACCGACCCACGTTGCTGAGCAGCGGCAACGCATGAACGTTATAGACCTGGTCCGGCGTGAGGCTCAGCCACAAGCGCACCAGCTGGTCGGTGGCTTCGGGTAGCGGCGCCGCCTGCGCCGCCAGGAAGGTCGTGTTCACGGCGCCGGCCGAGATGCCGGTCAGGATCGGGATGCGCAGCGACGGGTGGCGCTTCGAGATACCACGCAACACGCCGGCCTGGTACGCGCCGCGCGCGCCACCACCGCCGAGCATGAGTGCCAGGGATTCGTTAGGTGCCCGCGTGACAATGGGCGTGTCCTCGGTGTAAACCATGCGCCCGCAAGATGCTTTCCAGATTTCGCTGCACAAGGGTTGAAAGCGATACGGGCGGATAGGGCAGGAACGCGGGAGGCGCTGAATACACGGAAGGCCGCCGTACTGCTTTGGTGAAATCCCGGGCACACATGGCGCGGAGCGCAAAGGTGGGCCGCCGGCGGGTGTGCCCGGGATTTCACCAATGCAGTATCCGTGTCTCCCCGTGTAACCAGCGCATTCCGTGTTCTGCCGTATCCCGCCCTTATCGTCGTCAACCGTATCCGCCCTTATCGCCTCTGGCGTATCGGCTCTGATCGTCAACGAACGGAGTTGAGGAATTCCATCAGGGGATTGCGTGTGGCACGCATGTCCCCGTGCTCCAGCCGGTCGAGAATCTGTTCGAGCGCCAGCTGGCCCCGCGCCACCTTGCGCCGTTGCGCACGCGCCATCGCCGCGGCGGCAACACCGGACAATGCCGTCCATACACTGCCGACCACGGCGCCGATCGCCAGGGCGCCCGGTTCCGCCGACAACGAGGCGAGGGCAACGACACCGGCGCCCGACGTCACGCCCAGTCCGCCGGTGACACCGGCCCAGGTGACACTACGTCGCCGGGAAGGCGAGAAGTCCGCGTCCATGCGAACGAGGACGCGACCCGCGTCGACCGCCACGACCGTCGCACCCACTTCCGTCGCGGCCGTGAGGTCGTATGCCCGACCGCCGATGTTGAAGCTCGCCTGCATGCTTCCGATGAAGTCGCGGCGTCCTTCCCAGGTGAGGCGGTCGCCGATACGCCGGCGGACCCGCATGAGTTCCTGTCGTTGCATCCACGTATCGAGCTGCGCGAGCACCTCACCCGGCGTACCAGGCACGACTCGCGAAGCAGCGGCAACGGTCGAGCCGAACCATGAACCGACGACGCCGGTCTCCTCTGGCAGGACCACGCGCGTCCGTTCCTCCGCCAGTGCCTGCTTCAG
>CAMPKM010000029.1 GCA_946887155.1 uncultured Gemmatimonadota bacterium | reverse complement strand
AGGTACGACCGTGCGCTGATCGTGCTACTCCGCCGCGATGGCATGACCAGCCGGCGTCGTGGGCCTGGTGTGCCTGACGAGGAGGAGCAGGGGAAGCGTCATTACCAGGATCAGGCCGCTCAGCAGGTAGACTTTCGAAAATCCGATGGCGCTTGCCTGCGCGTACAGCTGACCGTCCATGATGCTCAGCGCCGCCTTGTGGGCGGCATCGGCATCCAGCCCGCGCGTGGCGAGCCCACGGGTGATGGCGCCGAGGTGCTGCATCACCATGGGGTCGTTCGCGCCCAGGTTCGCCCCGAGGGCTTCGCGTGCCTGCATCGTGAAGCGGGTGAGCAGAGCGGCCATGCCGGCGATCCCGAACGAACCGCCTAACGACCTGGCGAAGATCGAGATCGCCGCGCCGTCCTGGACTTCGCGCGGATCGAGGTCGGCGAGCGTGATGTTCGTCAGCGGCACGAACATCAAGCCCAGCCCCAGTCCACGCCACACCAGCGGCCAGAAGAAGTCGTGGGCGCCGGAGAGCGGCGTGATGTGCGACAGCCGCCACATGGAGAAACCGAACAGCAGCACGCCAACGCAGACCATGACCCGGGCGTCGACGCGATTGCTCAAGCGCCCCGCGATCACCATCGAGATCGCCGTCATGATGGCCCCGGGCAGGATCACCATACCCGTCTGCCACGCCGACATCCGCAAGTTGCCCTGGAGAAAGATCGGCAGGATGAACACCGACCCGAACAACCCGACGCCGAACATGACCCCGATCACCACGCCGATCCAGACGTCGCGATGGCGAAGCACACGGAAGTTGATGACCGGATGATCGATCGAGAGTTCACGCCACACCAGCAGCGCCACGCCAATCAGCCCGCCGATTGCCAGGGTCGCCATCAGTGGCGAGTTGAACCAGTCGTCGCGCTGCCCGTGTTCCACGAAGTACTGCAACGCCGACACACTGACGGCCAGGATCGCGATGCCCAGGAAGTCGATCGTCCGGGCCCGTTGGTGATGCGCCGCATCATGGACGTACATCATCGCCATCACCGCGGCGGCCGCCCCGATCGGCAGGTTGATGTAGAAAATCCATGGCCAGCTGTAGTTGTCGGTCAGGAAGCCGCCTAACGTTGGCCCGATCGTCGGCCCGACCATGACGCCCAGCCCGAACACGGCCATGGCCGTGCCCACTTCCCGCTTCGGGAACGCTTCGAAGATCACCGCCTGTGACGTGGAGAGCAGGGCGCCACCGCCGATCCCCTGCACGATGCGCCAGAAGATGAGCGTGGGCAGCGTCGACGACGCCCCGCAGAAGAACGAGGCGGCGGTGAAGATCAGGATCGACGTCGTGAAATAGCGCTTCCGTCCGAAAAAGCCGGAGAGCCAGGCCGTCATCGGAATGATGATGACGCTGGCCAGGATGTAACCCGTCGACACCCACGCGATCTCGTCGATGCTGGCGCCCAGCTCGCCCATCATGTGTGGAATGGCCACGTTCACGATCGACGTGTCGATCACCTGCATCAGCGACGCCAACGTGGCGGCGATGGCGATCAGCCAGCGATGCGGATCCCCTTCGTCGGCGAGTGCGCCGGGTAACGCGACCGCGGACGCCGTCACGCCGGACCCGTGTGGACCACCGCCTCCACCGACATACCCGGCCGCAACGGCCGCCCTTCACCACACCCGTCGAGGACCTGGATGCGCACCGGAACGCGTTGCACCACCTTGGTGAAATTGCCCGTCGCGTTGTCAGGCGGAATCAGGGCGAAGCGCGAACCGGTGGCCGAGCTGATGCTCTCGAGCTTTCCGTGCGCGTGGCAGTCCGGGTAGGCGTCCACTTCCAGCTCCACTTCCTGGCCCGGATGCATGACGGCAACCTGGGTTTCCTTGTAGTTGGCCGTCACCCAGACGCTGTCCAACGCCACGATCGAGAGCACCGGCTGCCCGGCCTGGACTAACTGTCCCACCTCGACCGTCTTCCGGGAGACCACCCCCTGTGCCGGAGCGAGTATCGTGGCATAGGAAAGCTGCAGGGCCGCGTTGTCTCTGGCCGCGCGCGCGGCATCGAATCGTGCGCGTGCCAGACGAAGACCGGCTCGGGAACTCGTGACGCCAGCTCCAGCCGCGCCGACCTGTCGCTCGAGCGCAGTGACCTGCGCATCAGCCGCGTCCACTGCCGCCCGCGCGGCATCCAGTGCCTGACGAGAAATGATCTGCTTGTCAGCCAGACCGCTTATGCGGGTGAGGTCGGCGCGACCGCGGCGAGCATTGGCCCGGGCGGCATCGAGTTGCGCCTCGAGCGCAGCTTGCTGGCCAACGGAAACGTCGATCGCCGCTGTTGCCTGGCCCCCGGTCCCGAGCTGGGCCTGAGCGGCAGCCAGTTCCGCATCGGCCTGGGCGAGTCGAACGCGCAGCTCGGCGTCATCGATAACGACCAGCGTATCGCCCGCCAGCACTGTTTCGTTCTCGTGCACTCGAACGCGCGCGACGTAGCCGGCCACCTTGTTCACGACGGGGACGATGCGTGCGTCGACCTGGGCGTCTTCGGTGGCTTCGCGGTCCTTGCCGGATTGCCACTTGCCGTACCCCCACCACGCAGCGACGGCGAGAACGACAACGGCAGGTGCAATGAGCAGGTTGCGACGTATCATGATCAGTGAATTTCAGAAATGCGGCCCTCGGCACGTGCGAGAGCGACTTGTGAATAGCGGAGTGAGGTTTCGGCGTCGATGAGTTGCGCTCGTGAGGCCGTCAGCGCGAGCAACGCGCTGATGACATCGGCGTTTCCGGCGACGCCCGCGCGGAAGCGTTCCTGGGCCTGGTCCACTTCAGCGTTCGCCAGCCGCAATCGTTCGCGGGCGAGCGCGACCTGTTCGGTGGCGGAACCGAGATCGAGCAGGGCGGTCCGCACCTCGAGGGACACCTGATCCGTCACGTCGGCGAGCCGCAACTCGGCGGCGCGCAGGACGGCCGATTGTTCCTCGACACGGCTTTCCGTGCGTCCGCCCTCGAAGACGGGCACTGACAACTGCAGCCCGAACGCCCACGTACGCAACAGGTGCGCATACCCGGCGCTCGTGTATCCCTGGTCCGCGAACGCTCCGACCGAGGGAAGTCTCGCGGCGGCGGCCGCGTTGCGCGCGAGCCGGGCAGCACTCGCCCCGGCCTCCGCGGCTCGCAGCTCGGGCCTCGAGTGGAGTGCGAGTTCGATCGCTTCCGTTTCGCCCGGGAGGTCGATGGTGGGCACGACCAGGGAGTCGTCCAGCACCAGGGGCTTGTCGAGCGGCACGCCTAACGCGCGGCGCAGCACCAGCTCGGCCTGGCGTTGTTCGTTCCGGGCCGCGGCCAGCTGCGAGCGCACGCCAGCCATCTGCGCCTCGGCGCGCGTGACGTCGAGTGCGACACCCATTCCGGCCGCGAGCACGTCGCGCGCGATGCCGACGAGTTGTGCAGCAGCCGCGGAATCAGCCGCTCGCGCCGACAGGTTTGCCTCGGCGCGCAGTGCCCTGAGGTAAGCACTGGCAGCGGTGAAGGCGGCAGCGTCCATGGCCGCTTCATGGGCCGCGTCAGCGCTGTCAGCAACAACCCTGGCGCCGCGGTATCGAGCGAGAGCGGCCGGGTCGTAGAGGCTCATTCCCACTCGCGCCCGCAGGTCGACCGTACGAACCGGCCCGACGATGCTTCCGTTCGGATCGAAACCCGGTAGCGGGAGTCCGAACGAGGCCGTGTTGAACGTGCGCGCCCCGTCGGCGGCGATCACCGACAGGGACGGGAGCAGGTCGGCCCGCCGTTGTCCGACGCGGGCGCCGATTTCCTCGGCACGGATGGCGGCCAGCGCGGCAACGGTGCTCTGACTGCGTGCCAACGTGACGGCGTCATGCAGTGACAGTCGAAGCGCAGGGTCCTGCGCACGCGCCAGCGAGGGGACGGCAATGACGACGGCGAGGGCGAGCCTCGACGCGCGGCTGAAAAGGCAATACATCAGGTTCTTTCGTGGCCGGCGGGCTCCAACCTGGAGAGGGCCGCCGAGGTGATTTCGCTCAGGTGAGAGCAAGCCGTCTCGAACGATTCGAGCCGGCGCGTCACGGTTGGCGGAGTGGACAGCGCCGTTCGTGCCGTCGCCACACACGATTGCAGCCGGCGAAGTCTCGTCAGGCGCTGCTGCATGGTCCGTTCGAGCACGTAATCAGCGACGCGGTAGTAGTCGCGCCGGTCCGCGGTCCGACTCACCTTCTCGATGACGCCGCGCATCTCGAGAAGCCGCGCGTTCGTACTGATGCTGGGCTTGCTGACGCGGAGTCGTCGGGCGAGGTCGTCAAGCGATATGTCCGCTTCAGTGATGAGGAGCAGGGCGAGAAGCCGGCCGCCGATTCGCGGCAGTCCGTCGGCGGACAGGATGAGCCCCATCTCCTCGATGAAGGCGTCCTGCGCGGCGAGGTTCTGGCCGGCACCAGCCCGAGCCTTGGCTTTTCTTTTGTTAAGCACGTACTAAACGTACTGAATTCAACACCGGCAGCCAAGGGGCCTCCCTTGGTGCCGGTCCGGCTTCTGGGTCCGCCTCCAGCTACCTGGGCCAGGAATTGTCGCCGGGGTCCCGATCGGGGAACCGGCCGAACGGATCGAGTGTGACCTTCCGGATTTCCCGGCCGCCAAAGTCGAGCGCCGCCACGAACGTCCTGCTCCCGCCGAACCAGACGTTCACCGGCCAGGTGACGATCGCCGCATTCGCGCCCTCGGCTCTGGCGTTAGGCATCATCTGGATTGGCGCACCGCCGGGCGCGAACTCCACCCGCAGCACGACGGGTGACGGCATGTGGCCGTCCTGCCGCACGGTCACGTTCGTCACGTTGCCGCTTTTCGCCACCGACTGGATGCGTCCGTCCACCCGCTCGGTGGTGAATAGCCAGTAGTACCAGAACCAGCCGAGGTCCTGCTGGAGCTGATTGCTCATGAAGAACATGTAGTCCCACGGCGAGGGATGCTTGAACGCCCACGCCGTCGTGTAATTGCTCATGGCACGCTGCACGGCGCTGTCTCCGACGATGCCGCCCAGCATCGACAGCATCAGCGGCGTCTTGGAGTAGGTCTGGAAGCCGTACATCGGGCCCGCCCAGTTGGCGTTCCACATCATCGGCGCTTCCCACTCGTCGCCACTGGTTCGGCCATAACGCTGGCCGAGCGAGTCGAGTTCGGGCGCTGTCTTTTCGTCGTCGGCATCGGAGAGGATGTTCATGTACTGGTTGAAGCCCTCGTCCATCCACCCGTACCACGACTCGTTGGTGCCCACCATCATCGGCCACCATTGGTGCGCCGCTTCGTGGTCCGCCGCGCCGCGATTGGAGTTGATCACCATTGGGTATTCCATGCCGGCGCTCGGCCCATCCTGCAGCGTGAGCTGCGGGAAGGGATATGGTGCCCACAGCTTCGAGTAGAACTCGAGCGCGTGGCGAGCAATCTGGCCGGCGTCGCGGAACAGGTTCGCGCGACCCGGAAGGAATACCATGTGGATGGGCACCGGCCCCTTGGTGGGAATTGTTGCGCGCGTTGCCTGCCAGACAAACTTCTTCGCGGTTGCCCAGGCGAAGTCGTTCACCTGCTCGGCAACGAAGTGCCACGTCAGGGTAGTTCCGTTCGCCGTTGCCGCGCCGGGTCCGACTTCATCGGTTCCGACAATTGTTGTGATGGAGTCAGAGGTCAGGACTTTCGCCAGACGCTGGCGGGCCGTGGGTGTCAGCACTTCGTTCGGGTTCTGCAGCACGCCCGTACCGCTCACGATCCATCCACCAGGCACGGTGATGCGGACATCGAAACGGCCGAAGTTGTTGTAAAACTCCGCGGGCCCGAGGTACACCTGCGTGTCCCAGCCGCGCAGGTCGTCGTATTTGGCGACGCGCGGGAACCACTGCGTCGGTTGGAAGAGCGTGTCAGCCCAGCGCTGCGTCATGCGATGCCCGGATCCATCGGGCCCGCCGGGGAGCTTGGTGTGCCAGTCGATCGCCAGCGTGGCGGTGGACCGTGGTGCCACGGGTGTGGGCAGGGTAATGCGCGCGTTGGTGCGGTGAAAGTCGATCGCGCGGAGTGCCGTCGGCTGGCCGCCTCGTCCCCCTCGCCCGCCTCGCCCCCCGCCGGAAGGCGGTGCGTTCAGGTTGACCGCTGCGCCATTCACGAGCAGGCGCGTCACCACCATGCCGTCCGTCGTTTCTGCCGGAGTGGACAACCCCTGCGGCGAGGTGGGACGGAAGATGTTGTGATCGAGCCGCAGCCGGATCTCGGTAAGTGGATCGGGACTGTCGTTATGCAGCGTTATGGTTTCGCTGCCGGTGATCGTCTGTGTTGCTGGGTCCAGCCGCGCCTGGATCGTGTAGTCCGTCCGGAGTTGCCAGTAGTTGCGCCCGGGCTTGCCCGTCGAATCGCGCGTTCCGGCTTCGTACGCACCCCGGATGGCGTTCGTGATCGGGATGTCGCGCCGGATGGCACGCTCAGGCAGCTGCGTTCCTTGCTGGGCAGAGCCAGCTTGCGCGGATGCGAGTGCGGGCGACACGAGGAGGATAGCAATCAGCGGGCGCATGACGATTCGGGTTTGGGCCAACGATCGGGATCAAGCTGAAAAATTTTGCGAACGGGTAGCGCTTTTCCCAGTTTGACACCTGTCAAGAAGGAGGACTCGTGAGCCATCTCTACCGTTGGTTTGCCGGCTCAACGTTTTTGCTTCAACCCCACGGCGATCGGGGTGGCGACGAACAGGATGTGCCCAGCGAGCTGGATCCACCAACGGTAGGTTATCGCCGGCGGCTGGTGGGTGGCCAATTGGATGACCACGAAGGACATGAACAACCAGATACACGGGCCGTAGATCACGGCCACCTTCATTATACCAAACGGCGACTCGAGCAGCCGTGCAAGCGCGGAGATTCGTGTAACCAGGAGGAAGAGGATGGTGCTCCAGGTGAACGCGACGCACAGGTGAATGCCAAGTCCGATGAGCGTGGCGCGCGCGCCCTGGTTCAGCATGTCGGGACCGAAGGGGGTCGCGGCAACACCTTTCCAGACCCCGGCCGGACCACGTCCGTATATCATCGACAGGACAGTGGCGAAGACGGCATCGGTGGCCGCACAATAGGCCCAGGCCCGGATCAGTCGCATGAGCCAATGTAGCAGGATAAGGAAGTGATTTTCCCCTGAAGCAGAGCGGAGGTCAAATGAAAATCGCCTCTGGTGGCGCCGCGTTGCTTTTCTTCACTGGGTCGCACGTGCTGGCCCAGGTGCCGGCGGTACGTGCCGTACCCGACGAGCCGAACTGCCCACGGTGCACGATCTCGATGCAACCGCTGGTCACGCTCGGCACCGACGACGGCGTTGGTTCACTCATCGGGAAGCCGATGTCGGTCAACATCGACTCGCGCGGCCGATACTGGGTGTTCCAGGAACTCGAGCCGCCGACGGTGTTTCACGCGAATGGCACCGTCGATCGCGTGATTGGCCGGAAGGGTAGCGGACCCGGGGAGTTCCGCTCGGGCAACACGGGAATCGTCATTGGCGACTCCATGCTCGTCCTCGACTGGATGGAGCTACGCGCGACAATGATGACTCCTGACCTGGAGGCGGGGCGAATCATCAGGCTTCGGTACGGCGTCGGCGATATCAAACTGCTTCGTTGGCCGTCGGCGTTGATCACTACCGGCCACATGGCCGATTCACGTCCCGCCAACAGCATGCTGCATCGCGTTTCCATGGAAGGCGGCGAAACGAACGTGGTATCGTCATTCGGGCCTCAGGCGGTGGGTGGCAACATGGGCGCGGGCGAAGTCTTTCAGCATCTCGGTAGCGCGAAGGACGGCGTCTGGTCCACGTACTGGAATCGACCAGAATTCACGAAGTGGAACGCAGATGGATCGGCGAACAGGGTGTTGTCGAGGCGCTTTGACTGGTATACGGGCGAAGCGAAGGCGAGCATCGGCACATCGAGAACGCCGCCCACGCCGCAAACGGGTCCGTTGATCGAAGATGACGCTGGTCTCCTGTGGGTATTCATCTACCGGCCGGCGACGACCTGGAAAGAAGGTTGGCCTGCTCAGGGCGTGAAGATGGGTCGCGGCGTTGAGTATCGAATGATCGACATGGCATACGACAAGCTGTTCACCACGTACGTCGAAGTCATCGACCCCATCAACGCGCGCGTGATCGCCGCTCACCATATCAACGGTTACGTCTTCGAAGCGCTCCCTGGTCGGCGCGTTGCCCTGTATCGAGTGGACCGGGACGGCATTCCCAGGGTGGACATCGCCGCCCTGTCCCTTGCTGGTCGTTAGGCTCCATGCCCATTCGCATCGTCCGCCTCGGCTCGAAGCGCGAACCTCAGGAGGGGATCCGGATAGGAACCGTCCGCCGTCCGCCACGTGGCGTTCCGAAAGCGGAGTTTGCAAGACGTGACTACTACGACGTCTGGCTCCCGACGCTTTCGCCGAGCGTGGAGTTGGTGAAGTCCGCCCTGGCAGCAGAAACCGAGAAAGCGTGGCAGGCGTTCACGAGGCGTTATCGGTCGGAAATGCGAAAGCCTGATGCGCTCGCCGTTCTCAACGTACTGGCGGCGATGTCGCACACGACGAACTTCTCCGTCGGTTGCTACTGCGAGGATGAGACCCGCTGCCATCGCTCCGTCTTACGCGAGCTTCTTGAAGAGCATGGAGCTCGAGTGATTGACTGAAATCAGCGAAAAAAAAGGTTAACCGCAGAGCACGCCGAGGATTGCAGAGGCTGGCAAGCCTGTCGGGCTCCATCCCGGGTCCCCCCCGGATCTCGAGGCGCTCCGGTGTATATCGATCGACCTCACCGGAGCCAGGAATGAACTCGACCTCGTGGTTTGTCAGGTTCGCGAAGAACACATCGCGCGCGGCTGGCCGACCCGCTGCCTTTACGATCGCCGCCGGCATCGTCGCGATCTGGGCCCTCACGGGTCCCATCTTCAGATACAGCGACACGTGGCAACTCATGATCAATACCGGAACGACCATCGTGACCTTCCTGATGGTCTTCCTGATCCAGCATACCCAAAACAGGGACGCGGAGGCCGTGCAGGTCAAACTCGACGAACTCATTCGCGTCACCGAAGGGGCTCATAACGCACTGCTCGACCTCGAGGATGCCGACGACGAACGACTGGCGCAGATCCGTGCCGCCTACGCGGGGCTCGCCGAGCAGGCGCGTTACGCCCGGAACGCTGGGCAGCCGGACACGGATCGGCCGGAGGTCGAGGAAGAAAACGGCGATTCCAAACCGGTGGGGACCGGACCAACTCGCGACGAGCATCAGGTGAAATGACGACGCGAGCGCCGCGCGTTACGTTAGGGCAACCATGCCCCTTCGTTTTCGACGGCCCAGTCAATGCTTCGCACTCGCCGCGGGCTCGTTGTTGCTCTCCTGCAAAGCGGCTGATCGTTCGCATGAGACCGCGGCGCCGCCTGCGCTCCAGGCCACCGCGCGTATCGCGGATACGGGTGGCGGGCCGGCGTACGAGTTCACTTCCATAGCCCAGGTACTGGAACGGAACGACTCGGTGTTCGTTCGCCAGCAGGGGATTCAGGAGATCCGCGTCTTCGATACGACCGGAATTCATCTCGGCACGATCGGTCGTGAGGGAAGTGGGCCGGGGGAATTCCGGTCGCTGGAAGCCATGGGCTTCATCGGCGACACGCTGTGGAGCATCGACGGCGACCTGCGTCGCCTTTCGTTCTTCTCGCCCAACGGGACCCTCCTCGTAACGCTGCCCTACGAACCGGTGTCGCCGGCAATCGGTGATGGCGTGCAGTTCTTCTTCCCCTACTTCAAGGCGCTCCTGGACGATGGGTCGGTGTTGGGCTTCGGTGGTTCGGCGGCACGGGACATTGCGTCGGGAAAGGTGGCCGCCTCGCCGCTGCTACGCATGGCGCGGTCTGGCGCGACACACGACACGTTAGGCTGGGTGCCGATAGGGAATGCGCACATGATCATGCGCAGTGAGCGACGCACCATGTACCGCGTGCAACCGTACAGCGACGCCCCGCTCACGATCTACGGACCCGAAGCCAGGCGCGTGTACATCGTGCATCGCCCCGCGGCAGCACGTGCTGACAGCGAACATGTGACCGTGACTGCCCTGACGGCTACGGGTGACACAGCCTTTGTGACTAGAGTGGGCTACCTGCCGGAAGTACTGGACCGGACGAAGGTCGATAGCCTCCGCGCCGCGTATCACAAGGCCCACGCTGGAATCTTCCCACCTGCCGACGTGGATCGCGCGCTCTACGTGCCGGCCTTCCGCCCGCCGATCACCGGTGGCATCGCGGCGACCGATGGCGCGCTCTGGCTCCGCTGGGACGACGATACGCGTTCGGGACTGGTGACCGTCATCGATCCCGACGGACGCACGCAACACACGTTATCCATCGTCCCTGGCGCCAAACTGCTCTGGGCTTCAACCGATGCCATGTGGGCAGAAGTACGGGACGAAAACGACGTCCCGACACTCGTCAGGTACCAGATCACCTTCAGGGGATCCTGATGTTCTCCGGCGACCAGCTCGCGGGCCTGATCCTCGACCTCGGTGTCACGCACGTGGTGACACTTCCCGACAGCACGATTGGCGCCTGGGGCGACGCCATGGAGAACACCACCGGACTCCGTGTCATCCGGCCCTGCCGGGAGGGTGAAGCGTGGGCCATCGCGGGTGGACTCCACCTCGGCGGCGCCACGCCGTTCGTCATGATTCAGTGCACCGGTCTGTTCGAGTCGGGCGATGCGCTGCGGAATATTCTCCATGACTGGAAGCTTCCGATCCTCGGCATCATTGGCTATCGGAGTTATCTCGACCAGAGCGTGCTGCCGGGTGATACGTGCCTGACGTTCACCGAGCCGATCCTCGACGCGTGGCGGCTGCCATACAGGTTGATCAAAGCTCCATCGCAGTTCGACGAAATGCGTGCGTTCCTGTCCGACGCTCGTCAGGCAGCCAGGCCAGCGGTGGCGCTGATAGCCGAGGGACGGGCATGAGCGCGGGCATGCCGATCCGCGAGGCGGTGGCGGTCCTACGCAATGCGCGTGGGCCGGATGACATCGTCGTGTCGTCGATGGGCAGTGCGCGGGAATGGATGTCGCTCGGCCCACTGCACGACCTGGATTTCGTACTCGTGCCGTCGGCGATGGGACATGCCACGTCGCTGGGCCTCGGTCTATCCTTGGCGCAACCAGAACGCCGGGTCATCGTGCTCTCGGGGGACGGATCGTTACTGATGAACATCGGGTCGCTGGTGACGATCAGCGCCCACTCGCCCGAACGACTCGTCGTCGTGGTGTTCGTGAACGGCGTATACGAGGTGACCGGCGGGCAGCTGACACCCCGGAATCAGGGTATGCCCGTCGACTACGTGGCGATGGCCAGGGCAAGCGGCATCACGTCGGTGTTCCAGTGGTCCGTCCTCGACGACTGGCAGTCGGGAGTCGCTGAAGCGTTAGGCGCTGCCAGTACCTCCGTGGTCATCCTCGACGCGGCGCCGATCCAGGGTGCGGTCGGTCCGCGATCGCCCGGTCCGACGACGGCCCGCGCGGAACGGTTCATGGCCGCGCTCAACCTGCCGAAACGAACCACGAAAGACGTCAAATGACGAAGGGCCGGGAGAATCTCCCGGCCCTCTTGAATTCGGGAACTCGGTTCAGGCGCGCGGCTGGGGACCGATCCGGATGTACGGCTTAGGCTCCTTCCAGCCGTTCGGATAGGCCTTCTTCGCGTCGTCGGCGCTGACCGAGCCGGAGATGATCACGTCTTCGCCGGCCTTCCAGTTCACCGGCGTCGAGACCTTGTGGGCCGCCGTGAGCTGCAAGGAGTCGATCACCCGCAGGACCTCGTCGAAGTTGCGACCCGTCGACATCGGATAGACCAGGACCAGCTTGATCCGCTTGTCCGGCCCGATCACGAACACGTTGCGCACCGTCTGGTTGTCCGCCGGCGTCCGCACGAGTGGATCGCCCGATACCGCGGCCGGCAGCATGCCGTACAGCTTGGAGACGTTGTAATCGTCATCGCTGATCATCGGGTAGTTCGGAGCGGTACCCTGCGTTTCCCGGATGTCATCGGCCCACTTGGAGTGGCGGTCGAGCGGATCGACCGACAGCGCGATGATCTTCACGTTGCGCTTGTCGAACTCCGGCTTGATACGAGCCATGTAGCCGAGCTCCGTCGTGCAGATCGGCGTAAAATCCTTGGGGTGCGAAAAGAGAACGCCCCAGGAATCCCCCAGCCATTCGTGAAAGCGGATAGGGCCTTCGGTGGTCCTGGCCTCAAAATCGGGCGCGACATCACCCAGCGCGAGCGTCATGGTCCTTCCTCCAGAAATCAGTTGCGAATTGCTCCGGGCATCGAAACTCAACCGCCAGCGGGGCAAGGTCAAGGCACTGTGTGTCTCAGAGCTGTGATACTGTGCGGTGACGAATTCGCAGTACAGGATGAAAGTTCCGCAGGTGACGACGGCGTGACGCTCCGTGAATAAACTCCTCGCAGGATGATGACGACGAGTTCTTTCTCCCCAACGGCCTCCCAGCGAGCAGCTATCGAGGCGGGGCTTGGCCCCGCGCTCGTGCTGGCGGGTCCTGGCGCGGGCAAGACGTTCTGCCTCATCGAGCGAATCCGGTTCCTCATCACGACCCTCAGCATCAACCCGGCGCGCATTTACGCGTTCACGTTCACCAACAAGGCTGCGGAAGAGATCGCTAGTCGGCTCGACGACATTGGCGCCTCGGCGCAACTCGTGAAACGCGGCACGATCCACGCTTTCTGCGCGGAATTGCTCCGGCAGCACGGACATCACGAGGGCCTGGAACGCGGTTTCGGGATCGCCGACGAGAACTATCAGCGCTCGATCCTCGCCCGACTCAACCAGCCGGCAAAGGTTCACACCAGCATCCTCGCGGCGTTCACCCTGCATCGCCTGAAGGATCGCGACCTGAGTGAGCGCGACGCTCGCGTGTACGGTGACTACGTCAAGCGGCTCGAGCGCCGAAACATGGCCGACTTCGACATGCTGGTGGTAAAGGCCGCGCACCTGCTGCAGACCATGCCGGCGGTCGCCGAGGAGGTGCGCGCCAACTGGGACTATATCCTCGTGGACGAGTTCCAGGACCTGAATCCGCGCCAGTACGAGGTCGTGAAAGCGCTGGCCTGCGGACATCGCAACGTGTTCGCCGTCGGCGACGACGAACAGTCGATCTTTTCCTGGACCGGTGCCGACAACACGCTCTTCGGGGTCCTCAAGAACGACTTCAGCATCGTGAAGCCGATCACGCTCCGCGACAACCATCGTTGTCCGCGGCAGGTCTTCGAGCTGGCCAAGTCCCTCGTCAGGCGGAACCCGGCCGGCGCCTGGGTCAAGGAAGACATCGTCGCCACGCGCGAGAGCGACCACCCGGTGCGGGCGATCAACTTTGGAGACGACTTCGCCGAGGGTGACTGGCTCCTCGACGACCTGCGGCGGGATCGCCAGCGCCACACGCTGCGCTGGGGCGATTACGCCGTCCTCTATCGCCGGCACGAGATCGGCGATGCCCTCGAAGCCTCGCTCATCGGCGCCGGGATTCCGTGCCGGCTGGCGCAGGGCAGGGCGGTCAGCGACGACCCGGTGGTAGCCTATCTCATCGCCGCCCTCAAGGTCATCGCCGATCCAACGAACGACATCTTCCAGGAGGAATTCCTCAAGGTCGTTCTTCCGCCAAGCCTGATGGACCTGCTGCGGACCAGGGTGGAGAAAGTTGCGGAGGGGGCAGAGGGGGGAGAAGGCGCCGGCCTCCGGGCACAGATGGAGGCACATGGTCGGACGTTAGGCAGGCGGAATCCCAACGCGTCCAAGCTCTGGCGAGCGCTCTTTGCCCTGCGCAACCTGGAATCGCTCGGCCGCAAGCACGAATCGCTGGCCGCGCTCGTCCAGGAGCTGCTGTCGCAACGGGTCGGCGTCTATCGCACGATGCTGGAGGATCGGGACGACCTGAGCGACCCGGCTGCGTACCCCGACGTCGTCGCGCTCGCGAACCGGCTGGCGGGCGCGCTCGAATCGGGAGCAATGGTCTGGGTGCAGCCTATGAAGGGACTCGAGATCCCGATCCGGGCACTGC
>CAMPKM010000028.1 GCA_946887155.1 uncultured Gemmatimonadota bacterium | reverse complement strand
GGTCCACCGACGATCGGGATCGAGATTGACGAACGACCGAGATCGATCATGAGTCGCGTGCCGGGTTGCGGCCAGAGCGTGAATTCGCGGTCGCTGGACATGATCATCACCGCCAATTGCTTGCCGGGCGGGATCACCTGGTGGTCAGGTTCGAGGTCGAATGTCACGTCGTAGAAGCGGCCCGGTACCAGGGGCGCGCCCGGACGCTTGGAATCGTAATTGCCGCCGCCCGTCAGTGACTCATGGTTCTGCATGTCGGCCCATCCGCGTGTCACCACGCCGACATGCCCCTGAGAACCGATCATGGCCGAGTCGTAAGGCAGCGTCACGAGCCAGACACTGAGATTTGCGGCGGGCTTGCTGGACGCAATGCGCAGCGTGACTCGCGCCGTGCCGGAAATTCGAAGCGTGTCCGTGAGCTGGCGGGTGGCATACAGCAACCGATGCGGCGATTCGGCGACACTCGCGGCCGCGCTGCCGCTCATTTCGACATCGTCCACCAGGGTATCCACGCCTTGCGCCGCGTCCGGGCCTAACGACGCGATGGCGGTCCCGCCACGACCCGGGCGGAGCACGACCTGCTCCGAACCCGGCACGGGGAACGACGCGAACGGCACTGGGACTGGCGCGGGCGCTGGTGGCGTGCCACGCCTGCGTTGAGCCGGCGGTGCCTCGACAATCCATACCTTCGCGTCCGACGTTACGCCATTCTGGATGCCATACAGGTAGTGCGTGAACCAGCGATTCACCATGTCGGCAGGCGGATTGCCTCCATGTCCCCCCTGGTGCAGGTACATCGAGACCGGGAGGCCTCGCGCCTTCATCTCGTTGTAGATCCGGACCGTGTGCGAAGGGACCACGTTGTAGTCGTTCAGCCCGTGCGCAAGCAGCACGGCGCTCCTGATGTTCTTCACATGAGGCAACAAGTCGCGCGATTCCCAGAAATCGTTGTAGTCACCCGTGGCGCGGTCCTGTCCGTTCCGGCCGGCAAACACGCCGTTCTTCCAGATGCGATCACAGTTGTCGCGCGTACCATTGGCCGTGTCGCCTGACGCCACGAAGTCGTACAGAACGTCCACGTCCTCGCCGAGGTAACCGCCGGGCGAACGCACCAGGCCGTTGGAGCGGTAGTAGTGGTAGTAGGAGGTATTCGCGGCGACAGGGATAACGACTTCCAGACCTTCGACACCGCTCGTCGCCGCGGCCAGGGGAAGCGTTCCTTCATATGAAGTGCCGATCATGCCGACCTTGCCGGTGGACCACGCCGTCGCCCGGACTTCGTCGGTACCGTCAGGCGTCGAAAACCCTCGCGCGCGACCATTGAGCCAGTCCACCACGAACTTCATCGGCGCGCGCTCGGCGTAGTCGCCTACAGTCGGACAGCCCTGCGATCGCCCCGTGCCGCTCGCTTCTGAGTGGACCACGGCGAACCCGCGCGGCACCCACGTATTCACGAGCGCGTTGGAGATGCGCATGCGGTCGGGCCGATACGGTGGCCCGGACATCGGCCCACGCTGTGGCGACTCGGCGCCGACCTCCTGCTTGACATCCCAGAACACGAGGTCCCGCGCGGTGCCGGCAAAGTACGGGCTCGAGGAGTATATGACCGGAACTTTCAGGCCCTCGCTTTCCGTCTGCGCTGGACGAGTAACGTCCACATGAACGCGATCATTTCTTCCGTCGCGATCGGTGTCGAAATCGGTTTCGACCCACAGGTTCTGCCGGATCCAGCTCGACGAGTCCTGGAATGCGGGTACGACTTGCGCCATGCCGTCGACGAACACCGGACCGCTGCGTGACTCAGGTGATTGAGCCAGGAGAGGGGTCGCCGCCAGGAGAAATGCCAATGGAGATGCGAAGGTCATCTGGAATACCGAGCGAGAAGTGCGGCTGATCGACGTTCGTTTCCGCAGGCGCGGCCGCGTCACAGGGCACGTTGCACGTCCGACCGTCATCGCGAAAGCGGCAGGCCGGAGCGACGTTCCGCTCCGGCCCTATCCTGGTCCTTGTGCGAATCACGACGAGACCACGACCACGGTGTCCGTACCGCGGAAGTTGACGCATGATCCGTTGCCCTGGAACCCTTGGATCGACAGCGACGTAGTCGATGCCCCCAGGTCGCCGTTGGCAACCAGGACGCCCACGCTGAACGAGACGACAAGGTCCATTCGTCCGTCCTTGTTCACGTCTTCCGTGCGCGTCACATAACGCCCGCGCTGCATTTCGGCCGGCGTGTCGGTGCCCGTACCGTCACCCAGGCGAATCGACGACACATCGATCAGCGTCGCGTCAAACGTGGCCGAACTCAGGAGGGCCACGGGGAGGTTTCCCTTCTTCTTCAGGCTTACTGCGTTAGGTGTGCCGCCTGGCGCGATGTCGGTGCCGACGGTCACGAAAGCCACGGATACCTTCAGGGCGTCCGTTCCCATGCCGCCATCCTTGTCGGTAACCGATACGGTCACGTTGTAATCGCCTGACGTGCACATCTGCCGAGTGAGGGCAATGTCGCCCTGTGTGTTCGTCCACCCGGAACTCGGGGTGTCGGTACCCCAGTCGACGCTCCAGGTCCACGGGGCGTCGAGGACGCCGGGATCCGTGAAGCTCGCCAACAAATTGAACGATTGCCCCGACTCGAGAACGATGTCGTCACCGGCCAGCACCGTTGGATTCACGTTTCTCACCTGAAGCTGCACCGTCTTCGTGGTCGTCTCCTCATCGTCGGAAATGCTCAGCGAAACCGTGAACGCCTGGCCCGCCGGGCTATTGTCCCGGTAGACGTGATCCAGAAAGACGTTTTCACCGATGAATTCCGGCGCGACGGCCGCTGTTCCATCGCCATAGGTAGCGGAAGCACTGGCCACGTCTTTGCCCGGATCCGCGAACGAGATGAGCCGGCGAAATGAGTTTCCCTCGTCAGTCGGGAACAGGATCGTCGGCATCGTGAAATCAGGCGCGACGTTCTTCACCGTGATGAACGACTCCGTCGAACCGATGGTGTATCCGTCGTGCACCACGAGGCCAAGCTTGTACACACCGTCCGCCGCATAGATGTGCGACGGCTTCGCCAGCGTGCATTGCAACCCGGAATCGCCGGCGCAGATGCCGTCGCCGAAGTTCCAATCGTAGGACAGCAACATGTCGTCGGCGTCCGTGGAGCACGTGCCATCGAGGGCGGCGGCTGTGCCCTCGAAGTAGTCCGTCGCCGGCGCGCAGATTTTGGCCACCGGCGCCTGGTTGAACAGCCCGTACATGTGGTTGACCGTCAGGCGGTCCGAGATGCCCAACGCACTCGTTTGCCCAATCACTCCGGAATAACTTACGCCGGGCCGAAGCTTGATCGTTGCCTGGCCGTCCTTGGAGAATGCGTCGAGCGCATAGTGCATGATGGAGCCAAAGTCGTAGCCTCCGACGTCTGTCCACCCGTCACACGCGATCTGGAAGTTGTGCTTCTGGTCTTCCTCGATGTGGTCAAACTGGATCTCCACGTACGTGTCGCGATCGCACCGATTCTGCTCATGGGTGATCCCGAGCGCATGTAACAACTCGTGTGCCGTGGCGCCTTCCAGGCAATCAAAAGTGAGCTTGATGACCTGCTCACCGCCTCGGCGTCCGATCGGGGAAGAACATCCGTCGGAATCAGGCACGAACTTGACGTAGTCGGCCTCACCATTGCGGGGGACGATGCGCACGCCACCGGTGGTGGATTCGATCATTGCGATCGCCTTCGTGATGCGATCCTTGGCCGGCAGCGCGGGATCAGCTACGAAAGGCACGATGCCGCCCGGCCATCGGAATCCGGGATCATTTGGAATCACACCGCGAACGCCTCCGCCCACGCGCGCCGCGTAGTCGCCACCCATCCTGAGATATGGCTTCGCCCCCTCGGACGTCGCCGAGACCTCGGACGCCGGTCCGATGTCGATGTCGCCCTGCCAGATCGCGCGACCGTCGTGAACTTCGTAGCTGATCGCCATCGGTTGACCGTCTCGGCCAACCACCCACCCGGACCGCAGCTCACCGCTGGTTCTGAAGCCTGTTAGCGGGCGGCGTGACGCTGTGCCCTGGACCGGTGATGAGGGCTCGAATACGGGCGCGGTCGCGGGCTTGTCGATGGCGCACGCGGCCGCGAGTACCGCGACCATAAGGACACGCAGTGGGGATTGCTGAAGACGCATGGGGCCTCCGGGTGGGTGCCGGGACACAACTCTGGTGTCCCGGGGTTCCTCTGTAACGCCCGGTTCCCGGCCCAATCCCCTCAGCCGGTCCTTCAGACATGCCCTCCGGCAGACCGCGTCAGTGCTACCGCGATTCCAGTGCCCCCGTCGGCGACTGGCCGATTCGCGTACTTGCCCTCGACGTTACCGCCCGCTGTTCCTCGATCACGACGTTTCCTTGTCAGGTCGGTCGAGAAGACACCAAACCCTGTGCCATCGCATTCCACCATTCGCCCAGCGAACGCCGCCGATCCAGCCACCTAACGACTGCTTCGCCAACGGCGCCGAGCGCCCCCGGTTCTTCGAACGTGTGCCCGGCTCCGGGAATCAGCTTCAATCGCGCGGTGTTCTGACTCACGCCAAGCGCCTTCCGGTTCGCGATGAGCGTTTCCGGGTCGTCCGTTCCGACGATCAGCAACAGTGGACATCGCACACGCCCGAGCGCGGAACCCGCGAGATCGACACGTCCGCCGCGGGAGACCACCGCCGATACCAGATCGGGACACGCCGCGGCGGTAAGGACGGCGGCAGTGGCACCCGTGCTGGCACCGAACAGCACGATCCGTTCCCAACCTGCGATCCGTTCACGCACGGCCCACTCGACCACCGAACGGAGCCGTCCACCGACCCACTCGACGTCGAATCGGAGGTCACCCTGGTCGTCAGCCTCCTGCTCCTCTTCGAGCAACAGGTCCACCCGAAGCGTCGCGAATCCCGCCTGGCGCAGACGCCCCGCGAGGTACCGGTTGCGGTAGCTGTTCCGGCTGCTGCCACCGCCGTGTGCAAAGATCACCAGCCCTTTCTCCGGAGCGTTAGGCAGTCCCAGGTCGGCGGCCAGCCCGCCTGGGCTCGCGGCGAGCGGGACGTTGACCGATCGTTCATCGACCTCCGGAACCACGGGATCCGCCTCCGGCGGCGCGTCCTGCGCACTCCACCCCAGCAGCTCGAAGACTTCCCGATCCGTAACCTGCGGATAGTGGTCGTAGACCGCCGACACCGTCGTGAATGGATCAGGCGTGGTCAGGACCACGAGTTCGTCCACGCTCGCGCGAACATCAGCGCAATGTGCTCCCGATCCGACCGGGACCGCAGCGACGACCCGCCGCGGCTGCTGTCGCCGCACCGCCGCCGCCGCTGCCCGCAACGTCGCCCCGGTCGCGAATCCGTCATCCACGATGATGACCGTCCGGCCACGAAGGTCAGGCGGGACACGGCCTCCGTAATACAGCGCCGAGCGACGTCGTAGCTCCACTCGCTCCCGTTCGGCGATCGCTTCCACGACGTGACGTGGCACGCCGATGAATCCGGCGACCTTGTCAGGCACGATCCTCTCGCTCCCGTAAGCGATGGCGCCTAACGCGACTTCGGCGATGCCCGGGACACCAACCTTCCGGGCGATGACGACGTCGAGCGGAGCGTTGAGCGCGTCAGCCACCGGCCGTGCGACAACAACGCCACCGCGCGGCATCCCCAGCACCACCACGTCCGGGCGGCCAGCGTATTCGGTCAGGGCCTCGGCAACTGCCTTGCCGGCGGCATGCCGATCCGCAAAGAGGGCGACCACCGGCAAGGCAGTCAATGCCGGATCAGTTGCTGGCCAACCTGGTCGATGCCTTCGCCGGCACCTTCGATGCGCCCTTGAGAACCGACTTTGCGGCCTCCGCCGACGCGTCATCCGCCGGCGCGGTCGGCATGGAACAGCCGGCCATCGCCAGGGCTGCCACCACGAGGGTGATGATTCTGCGCATTCTTTCCTCCTCTATTTAAGGATGTAGTCCGCGGGGACGGCGCATCCGTCCCCGTCAAGAGAAGCGGAAAAGCGCGCGGAATCAGGCCATCCTGGCGCGGAATGCCCACCGGAACGCGTTCGCGCCGGAATCAGCGCCCCTTGCTCACCACCGTGAAGGAGTCGAGGCAGAACCTGGCCGCCCTGACTTCTCCGGGCACCAGCTCACGCGAATTTCCCGGTTACCGTCGGGCCGCGTCCTTGCCGACCAGCGAGGAGCGCGCTTTATCTGGGTCAACTCCAGACGAACTCAAACCAGGGGGGCATCCATGGCCTTGTACATGACTCGCTTTACCTATACGCCGGAAACGTGGGCGCGCCTGATCCAGAATCCCGAGGACCGACGTGAGGCGGCGCGTGCCTACATCGAGTCGGTTGGTGGAAAACTGCATGGTTTCTGGTACGGTTTCGGGGAGAACGATGGCTGGAACCTGTGGGAGGCGCCCGACAATGTGTCGATGGCAGCCGTGGTTCTTGCGATCGGTGCTGGCGGTGCGCTGGGTTCCTGCGCAACGACGGTGCTGCTCAGTGTCGAGGAATTGTTAGAGGCGCTTGGGAAGGCACAGACGGTTCGCTATCGCAAGCCGGGTGCGTAGACCGGCGGTCACCGGATACGCTTGTCATACCCAGCGCAGCACCGCGCCTCCTGAACCATGCGGGGACGCCGTTCTCGTTGCGGTTCTCCAAGCACTTTTGCAAGTTCGCGTCGGTAACACGGTGGAGTTGCGATGACCGGGCAGTCTCAATCAGGCGAAGGATCGGCGGCGGTGAGCCCGGCGGTCGACGGCCTCTTTCTCGCCGTCTACGACGAGCTGCGTCGAGTCGCGCACCGACACCTCCAGCGCGAATCGACCGGGCATACCCTGACCACGACCGACCTTGTTCACCTGGCGTATCTCGCGCTGAGCGACCAGACGCGCGCCTTCTGGACTTCGCGGGCGCATTTCATGTCGGTCGCGGCCATGGCAATGCGCCGAATCCTCGTCGATCACGCCAGGAACCGTTTGAGCCTCAAACGCGGTGGAGCGCTGCAACGCGTTCCGCTGGAGTCGGTCGCGCCCGTCGCTGAACAGCCACCGGAACTGGTCCTCGCACTGGACGAGGCGTTGCAGCGTTTGCGCGGCCTGGATGCGCGGCAGGCGCAGGTTGTCGAGTGCCGTTTCTTCGGTGGCATGACGGAGGACGAAACGGCCGAAGCTCTCGGTATCGCACTCCGCACGATCCGCCGTGACTGGGTAAAGGCCCGGAGCTGGCTGTACCGCGAACTCTACGGCGGAGACCCTGCCCACACCGCCTGACGAGTCGCCGATGCGGCCCATCGACTGCGGAACTCGCGGGACAATGACATGATCGAACAAACCCCCGATCGGTTTCGACAAGCGGACGCGCTGTTCGATGCGGCGCTGGACCTCCCCGAGGACGAACAGGACGCTTTCGTGGCCCGCGCCGCAGGAGACGATCACGAGCTCCGCGACGAAGTGCGCGAGCTGCTCGCCGCGCACAGAAGGTCCGAGGACTTCCTGGGACGGGCCGCGCATGGCGATGCATCGCAACTGCGCGAGGCCTGGGACGCAGCGATTCCGGTTGCGCCTCCGCGCGTCGGCCCGTTTCGGGTCGTCCAGGAAATCGGGCGCGGCGGCATGGGAGCGGTCTACCTCGCCGAACGGGACGACGCCCAGTTCGAGCAACGTGTGGCGCTCAAGGTCGTCCGTGGACTCGGCGCCGACGCCTCTCTCGTCAGGCGCTTTCGTGAGGAGCGCCGGATCCTGGCGCGCCTCGAGCATCGGCACATCGCGAGACTACTCGATGGCGGTGTCGCTGACGATGGCACGCCATGGTTCGCGATGGAATATGTCGAGGGCGAGCGCCTCGACCGCTGGTGCGATGATCGGTCCCTGCCGATCGACGCTCGCCTGCGACTGTTCGAAGCGACATGTGAAGCCGTGCAGTACGCGCACACCCAACTCGTCGTTCATCGCGACCTGAAGCCGTCGAACATCATGGTCACCGCGGCCGGCGAGCTGAAACTGCTCGACTTCGGCGTCGCCAAACTGCTGAGCACCGAAGACACGGAGGCGACGCAGACCGGGATCGGCATGACCCCGCAGTACGCGGCTCCGGAACAGGTGCGAGGCCAGCCCGTCACCACGGCGACCGACATCTACGCGCTCGGCGTCCTGCTGTATGAGCTGCTGACCGGCCAGCGTCCGTATGACGTGAGCCACCGAACACCGGCTGAAATCGAACGAATCGTCTGCACCACCGATCCTCCGCCTCCGTCGATGACGTTAGGCGCCCACAGCGCCGCTGACCGGGCCCGGAACCGGGCCACGACAGCCGAACGGCTGCAGCGCCGGCTCCGCGGCGACCTGGATACGATCGTCGCCAAGGCAATGAAGAAGGATCCCGCTGAGCGTTACTCCACGGTGAGCGCGTTCGCCGAGGACGTTCGGCGTTCCCTCCATCACGAGACTATCCAGGCGCGTCCGGATTCACCGGCCTACCGGGCGAGGAAATTTGTCCGCCGGCACCGCGGCGGTGTGGCACTCGCCGCCGTGGCCGCACTGGCCATCGCCATCGTGATGATGCGTGAGCACCGCCTTCGCAGCCTGGCCGAGGCCGAGAGCCGGACAGCACGATCGGTGGAGCAGTACCTCCTGGCGGTGTTCGGCACGGCGGACCCGTTTCTTCCGACGGACACGAGTGCGGCGGGGCGCTCCGCCCGTGAGCTGCTCGATCGTGGCACCGCGCGATTGGATACAGCGCTCGCCACAGAGCACCAGGTTCGTTCGCGCCTTCGAACGGCACTCGGTCGCGTGTACGCAAATCTCGGCCTGTACGATCAGGCGAGTCGCCAGCTGGAGCTGGCCCTATCGGAGCAGCGCGCCTTGAGCGGTGACCGCAACGTCGCGGGGGCCGCCATTCTCGACGGACTCGGCCTGCTGCGAGATCGTCAGGGCAGGATCGCGGAAGCCGACTCGCTGCTCGAAATGGCCCTCGACCGGTATCGAAGCAGTTCCGGCAGCCCGGATTCCGCGACTGCGGCTACGCTCGAACACCTGTCGGAGGTGCGCCGGGAACGGAATGATTTCGAGTCCGCCGAAGCGCTCATACGCGAAGCCCTTTCAATCCGTCGCGCCCTGCACGGCGATAGCGCGCTCGCTACCTCGATGAGTCAGCAAATGCTGGCGGAAGTGCTGGCCAACCGGGGCGACAATGAGGCGGCGGCGCCCCTCTACCAGGCTGCGCTGGCAATACGTGAGCGCCAGGTCGGAAAAGACCATCCTCTGGTTGCGAAGTCGATGTTCATGCTTGCCCTCACCGAACGGCGACTCGGCCGCATCGCAGTGGCGGAAAGCCTCTACCGGCGGACGCTCGACGTCCAACGGCGCACGCTGGGAGAGGACCATCCTTCGGTCGCCGCGACCCTGAACGGGCTCGCCGATCTGCTGCACAAGGCGGCTTCACGCTCGACTGAAGCGGAGGCATTGCTCCGCGAGGCCCTTGCCATCAACCGTCGGCGGCTCGGCGAAAAGAACCCGGAAGTCAGCACGAACCTTGGCAACCTCGCGGTCATCGTCCGCGAGCGGGGTGACTTTGCCGAGGCCGAGACATTGCTCCGTCAGGCGTTGGCGATCGACGAAGCAACCTTTGGCCCCGAGCACTCCTATGTCGCCTACGACCTGAACGAGCTGGCGACCCTCCTTCGCATGCAGGGAAAACCGGACAGCGCCACCCGGATCTTCCGCCGCGTCCTCGACATGACTCGCAAAGCCGGCGAGGGGCATCGCAACACACTGGCGGTGAAGGTCCAGCTTGGACGGGCCCTCAGAGAAGACGGAAAGTTCGGGGAGGCAGCCGACGTGTTCCGGGAAACGCTGACGCATCTGCAGGCTGACAATCCGGACACCGACCCGTTCAAGGTTGGCGCATCCATCGGACTTGGCCGCGGTCTCGTCAGGCTCGGCAGACAGGACGAGGCTCTGCTGGTGCTCCAGACCGCGCTCGCGTCCAGCGCCGCCAAGTTCGGGGCGACGAATCCCCGGACGGCGGAGGCGCATTTGGGCCTCGGGGAGGCCTACCTGGCAATGGGACGGATGAGCGAGGCCAGGACTTCGCTCGACACGGCCCGCGCAATCCTGGAACCACAGCGTCGGGCGCAACCCGTGCTCAGCGCCGAGTTGGAGCGGGAACTGCGCCGGCTTGGGCGGGCGCCCTGACGGTGCGGATGGCCTGATTCCACGCCGAATTCCGCGACCAGGAGTGAGGAAATCGACAGACTCACTTCGGAGGGCGCCATGTTTCACACCCGTCGCGCACGTCCAGGGCGCGCGAGAACGACCACCTTGTTGCTTACGGCCGGGCTACTGACGGCTGCCGTTGCGTGTAGCGAGTCAACCGGGCCCACCAGGATTCTGACTCCGGAAGCCGCGTCATTGGCGGCTGGTGGCAACATGCGGGTGAAGGTGAAGACATTCCAGCTCACCACCAACACGCTGCGAATCGACGGCCCCGCGGTGACCGGAAAGGCGAGCATCAGCAACTCCGGCGTTGCCATACCGTCTGGTGTGTCGATCCAGATGATGATCGTGCAGGGGGGCGCGAGCGTTGAAGCCGCGAACACACCGCTTGTCTGCGCGGATGCTCCCGGCGATGTGAGCAAACTTCCGTCAGGCAATTGCGACGTTGCGGTGAGCGCCGCGGCGTCGAACTCGAGTTCAGGCAATGGACCGCTCGTCCCGGGGTCGGCGACGCTTGTTCTGCGCGTCGTGCAGACGATCAACACGACCGTGACAGAGCTCGCCAGCAAGAATGTCGCTGTGAATCTGGCCGGGACGCCGAGCATCACCTCGCTGACTCTGGTGTCGACGACACTTACCATCGACGGCCCAGGGACCAGTTACACGGCGACCATACAGAATCCGGCCAACAGCCTCCAGAACGTGCTCCTGCAGGGTGAAATCGTGCAGGGCGAAACGAGGCGAGCCGCGGGCGGAACGATGGTGAGCTGCGGTGGTGGGATTGGCGTTTTCCCGCCGGGCATGTGCACCATCACATTTGGAACAGGCGCATCCAACAGCAACGGAGGCGGCGGGACGCTGGTGGCCGGTCCAGCGACCTTCGAGCTGCAGTTGACCCAGGCCGGTAGTGGCGTCGAGACGAGGTTTGACACCGAGACCATCGCCATCACGCTCGTTTCCACCGACGTACCGACGTTCGTGGATCTCACGCTGGGAGTAACGAAGATCGTGATCGATGGCTACAGCGTTGACTACACTGCGGAACTGCAGAACGCGGGCGCTCCTGTCTCGGGTTTGAACTTGATCGGCCGACTGGAGCAAGACCAAGGCGCAGGCACTGTCGTGCATGGACTGTCAGGACGGATCATCGATTGCGGTGCGGGCCCCGGTGTGCTCCCCACGACCGGTTCTACTTCCTGCTTCGTTCAGGGCGCGTTCGCCTTTGCACCGGATCCATCTGCCGGTGCACTTCAGCTGGGGCCAGCGCGCGTCGTGTTCGATTTGTACACGCAGGTCGCGGGACAGCCGTTCGTGTATGGCCAGCAAACCGTCAACGTGACTCTCATTCCTGCTGGAATTCGGATCGAGAGCATGACGTTTGCTTCGACCGACGTCCCGCTCGAGGGAGGCGTCCTCGGGTCGGCTACGATCTACAACCCCGGAGCGGGGAACCTCACGTTGGTCATTGTGCAGGGCTATATCCGCCAAGGCTCCGCTGATAAGGGAGCAAGCGGTCGAGAAGTGACATGCGGCCCCGCGTCAGGAACGTTGCCGGAAGGCGAGTGCGTGCAACCGATTGACATGGTGGCGAGCAACAGTAGCGGAGGCACCGGAACACTTCTACCGGGAAGCGCGACATACGTCATGGAGCTCCTGCATTACGACGGAGTGACCACGACGGTTCTCGATACGAAGTCGATTCCGATCAATCTGGTCGCGACCAGGCCGATAATTCTGAACATCGCGCCCGAGACCATTTTGTTCGAGATCGGCGGCGCGTCCGTCAACTACACCGCCACGCTCCTCAATCCAACGAGCGTGCCGTTGACGGGTGTGGGTATTCAGGCATATATCGACCAGGGTACGTCGTCGATGCCGGCTAGTGGAAAGGTTCTCGACTGCACGATAACCAATGGTCTGATGCCGGCTGGCAATTGCGTCGTGTCAGCCAGTGCGCACGCCGTGAATCAGGATCCCGGTGTGGGAGCGCTTGTGCCCGGACTGGCGCTCCTGCGTATCGAGTTGTGGCAAGGAACCGGTTCGCTGCACACCTTCGTCGTCCCGATTACGCTCACCGAGCCAGGTCGATAGCCGTATGCGTTCATCGAGGGCCAGGGTCGTTGCGTTGGTTCAACGGCTCTGGCCCTTGCAGTATCAATCAGCGAGGACGGCCGAGAGGCGCGCCGCAGTGCTGGATAACTGCTCGGCGAATGTCCGAGCGAAGGCGCCTCCAGCCGACCATCCAACGAGGACGTACGGCCCGTCGAGACGAGCCTGATCAGTCGACGTAATAGGTCTTGGACACGCGCCGAACCTGTCCGCCGACGAGCCAGAATGTCACTGGTTCGTTTGCCCCCATGTTGCAATCGTACTCGACACGGTCGTCGGTGACGAGGGACGTATCGCTCACGACCTGGATCAGGCGATCGCGGCGTGCGCCGATTCCGATGCTCGGGTAACGGAGATAGCGATTGTCCGTGGCATCCATCCGGGTAATCAGGTCCGATCCTCCACCAGGTATTCGAAACTCGGCAGAAAGGCCGTGATAGTGGACCTGAACGAGCGAGTCTAGCACGCCTGGAACGTGCCGATTGGGTTCAGTCGAGGCGTGCACGCTGTCAGGGGCACCATACGCCTGGAGGAGTTCCGCTCGAGTCAACGGTGCGAGAAACACGGCATCCATCAGCGTGAGGCACGTCAGGCCAGCCAGGCTCGCCGAGTCGAATGGGGGTTCGGGAACGGTCGCCAGCGTAGCCGAGTCCGCGGAAGCGCCCGGCGTTGCCGACCGCGAATCGGGGATACCCGCGCCGGAACAACCGAGCATAACGAGCACAATCGAGGTCCGGCAAAGATTCAGCATGAATTGGCTCTCCAGCTCATCCGTTTACAGGATTCGCTCGAGAAGTCTGTTGTCACAGCTGTTCGGCAAGCCCGAGGAGAATGCCTTCCGGTCCCCGGACGTAACAGAGCCTGTAAACGTCTTCATACTGGACCACTTCACCGACGAGCTGCGCGCGCTTGCCGAGTCGGACGAGCGTGTCGTCGAGGTTCGTTACGGCGAACATGACGCGCAGGTAACCGAGAGCGTTTACCGGTGCGTTCCGATGATCGGCCACGACGGGTGGTTCCAGGAATCGTGACAACTCGAGCCGGCTATGACCGTCGGGAGTAACCATCATGGCGATTTCGACGCGTTGGGTACCGAGTCCGGTGATACGCCCGGCCCAATCACCTTCGACAAAGGTCCGCCCTTCCAGCCGGAGACCCAGTTCAGTGAAGAATTTGACCGTGGAATCGAGATCCTCCACCACGATGCCGACATTATCCATCCGTTGAATAGCCACACTCCCTCGCAGTTCCTACCTGATCACGGTCGTCCATTCACGCTGTTTTTTCACGCGTCTCTCACGCCGCTTTTCACGTCATCATTCACGCTGTCTTTCACGCCATCATTCACGTTCTCTTTCACGTCATCTTCACGCTGTCCTTCCCGTCATCTTCACGCTGTCCTCCACGTCGTCCTTATCGTATGAAGACGGACGTGAAGAAACGTGAAGAAGGAAGAAAAGGTCGTGAAGACAAACGTGACGAAAGGCCGGAAAAGTAGCGTGAAGAGTAGCGTGAAGAGTAGCGTGAAAAGTAGCGTGAAAAGCAACGTGAGACAGCGTGAGGAAAGGCATGACGTAGAACGTGATCATGCCGAGGAAGATTCATCTAGGCATCGATGAGGGTGGTCAACATTTTCACGACGAGAGCGATGCGATTATGAATACGCCAGAACGTCGCAGGAGGAAGCCGACCCTCCGCAAAGTTCGCTCGGAGATGTTCATCTGCTTCTTCGGCTGATCCGCGCGCGACGCTATAGGCCAGGTTGCGATGTGGTCCGGGCTTTCGACCCATGCCCTCGCGAATGTTCGCTGGAATCGATTGCGCCGCGGCCCGCAACTGGCCCCGGTGGATCAATCGAAGCCGGCGGTTACCGAGTAGCGTGTTGGTTCCATCCGCTACCGCGCGAGCGACTTCGAGAACGCGAAACGGAGCCATGCGCACAACTTGGGCCTGTTCTCCGCAATCTCGTCACCAAAATTGCGCACCTCCGATCAATTTCACGCATTCTCACGTCGTCCCTCACGCCCTCTTCACGCCCCTCTTCACGAACGTCTTCACGAACGTCTTCACGAACGTCTTCACGAACGTCTTCAC
>CAMPKM010000027.1 GCA_946887155.1 uncultured Gemmatimonadota bacterium | reverse complement strand
CACCTCGCGCTTCGCGCTATCCTTCGTCGGCGCGGCCCGGGTCCGCAGCACCCAGTCGGCGATGTCCGGCGCCGATTGCACGAGGAACGGCGCGGCCAGCATCGACATGATCGCCGCACCCAGGAATACCTGGTACTCGTTGCCCACCAGCAGGCCCGCCGCCGAGGCTACGCTCGCCAGCACGAACGAGAACTCGCCAACCTGCGCGAGACCCAGGCCGGAGATGATGCCGGCCCGCGCCGACCGCCTGACGAACCTGACCACGCCATATCCGGCAAGCGTCTTGAGCAGGATCGCGCCCAACGCCACCGCCAGCACCAGCAGCGCGTTATCGAAGAAGAAGTGGATGTTCAGCAGCATCCCGATCGACGTGAAGAAGATCCCGCTGAACGCGTCGCGAAACGGCAGGACGTCGGACAGCGCCTGGAGCCCGTATTCCGACTCCGATACGATCAGGCCCGCGAGGAATGCGCCTAACGCCAGCGACAGCCCGAAATACGACGTCAGGAACGCCGAGCCAAGTCCGATGGCCAGGACACATAACGTGAATATTTCCGCGTTCCGGAGCTGCGTCACGCGGGCCAGGAACCTCGGCACGATGAACCGGCCGGCGATGATCAGCGCGCCGGTCACCGCCGCGGTGAGCACCACGGCGCGAACCAGCGCCATCGCGCCCTGTTGCGTTCCGGCCAGCAGCGGCATGAGCACCATCAACGGAACGACGCACAGGTCCTGGAAGAGCAGGATGGCCACCACCAGCTTGCCGTGCACGGAATCGAGCTCGCCGCGGTCGGCGTAGATCTTGAGGATGATCGCGGTGGACGATAGGGCGATCAGCGCGCCCCACAGCACGGCACTGTTCACGGGAAGGCCGGCGATGACGGCCACCGACGCCACGATGCCGATGGTGCCGAGCATCTGGATCATGCCGCCCTGGATGACGTAGCGGCCCATCTTCACGATCCGTGACAGCGACAACTCGAGCCCGACGGCGAAGAGCAGCAGCACCGAACCGATTTCGGCCATCTGGGTCACGGACTCGGTGTCGCGGACGAACCCGAGTGCGTGCGGGCCGATCACGATGCCGGTAAAGAGGAACCCGACCAGCGTTGGAATGTTGAGGCGGTGTGCGAGCAGCACCGCGGGTATGGCGACGGCAACCAGGACGACGAGGTCCCGCAGGACCGGAATGTGCTCCATGCGCGGAAAGCTACGGACCGATGGTGAATGGGGTCAGACTCGATTGGCCTATGGGGTCAGTCAATGGGGTCACACTCGATTGAGCATGATTCAACTCGAAGGGTCCCGTCAGTTTGGCCAATCGAGTCCGAGCTCATTGACCTCATTTGCAAAAAACGAAAAGCCCCCGGGTAACCGGGGGCTTTCGTTTCTTCGGTGCCTGTTACGATGCGAGCCGGCGCCGCAGTTCCGGAACCTTCGACCGGAAATTCCGCGACAGCGTCAACTGTTCGCCGCCGCTCGTGACGAGCGTGAAATCACCCGTGCGCCGCGAGTGCAGCTCGCGGATCACGTCGCGGTTCACGATCATGGAACGGTGAATCCGGACAAAGCGCGCCGGATCGAGTTCCTTCTCGAACGACGTCAGCGTACCGCGCACCGTGTACACCTCGCCCACCGTGTGGAAGCGCACGTAGTTCCCGAATGCTTCGAGCCACGTCACTTCCGCCACATCCAGGAACAGGATACGGCTGCGAGAGCGAACCACGATCCGGTCCAGATACGGCGAGGACTGCGGTGAAACCGGCTTCGCCGGCTGGGCCGAAACCGAGCGCTCATCGCGACCGGCCAGGACCAGCGGCACGCGGGCATCTGCAACGGCACGGGCAGGCTGCGTAGCCTGGGCCGGGCGCGGAGCGGATGCGGGGATGAAGGTACGACCATTCAGGGTCATCTTTCGGTCCTCCTCGATGGGTTTGAGACAATCGGAGTGACAGCCCGACATGGGTGCGACACTCAGGATCGGCTGGACACTGACACAAAAAGGCGCCCCTCGCGAGGCGCCTCTTGTAAATCGTGCGAGAAAGGGATCAGCCGTTTCCTCAGGGGCGCGAAACGACGGCCGCTTCCCGTTTTATCCTGTCGACCGTGGTCCTGATCTCGCGTGCCCGGGCCCGCATCGGCGCCGTCGGCGGGTAGAGCGACCCCTGCTGAGCGCCGTTTCCATTGAAGCTGCCGTACAACTGGTTGATCTGTCCCAGCGAAGGGGCCAGGTCCGTCACGAACGCCCGCTCGACGTTCGTTAGGCGTGCGAGCCGTGCCGAATCGTTTCGCGCCGTCAGGTCGCGGCGGAGCGTCGCCAGTTGCTGGGACAGCTGCGAGACCTCGGTCAGCATGTCGACCATCTGCAGCTGGAAGTCCTCGCGCTCCTTGTGCTGCGCGACCGTGAGCTCGAGTTGCGGGTCAGCCAGAACCCGGACCGTTTCGGTGGCCCGTGCGTCGCCAGCCTGCAGGGTAATCGTGTAGGTGCCCGGCGAGACGAACGCGCCGCGAGCGCCAAGGGAGCGCGGGACTTCATAGGGATATGGATCGTCTGGGCGACCACCGGCCATTCCCCCACCGCCACCACGTCCCCCTCGGCCTCCCCGGCCACCACGACCACCGGCCTGACCGGCGACGACCGGCATGGTGATGGGGGGCGTCGTAAGGATGTTGTGCCGAAGGTCCCAGTTGATCCGATGGATGGCACCCGCCTCGCCAGGCGCTTCGAGCGTGCGGACCACCCGACCCGCTGCGTTGGTAATCGTGATCGTCGCGTTCTGCGCCGGCCGAGCCAGCGAGTACGAGATGAGCGCACCGTCCTTCGGGTTGTCGCCCGCGTATTCACCCTGCGCCCAGTTGGAGAAATCCTCCCAGAAGAGGTGCTGCGTCACGGGCCGCGTCGGGAAGATGTGCGCCGGCTTCGCCGCAATCGCCGCCGACCAGGCCGCGATGGGCGACGCGTCGTCGAGGATCCAGAGGCTGCGGCCGTGCGTCGCAAGGATGAGGTCCTTCGTTCGCGGATGGATCAGGATGTCATATGTGGGAACGGTCGGGAGGTTCGACTTGAACCTCGTCCAGTTCTGGCCGCCGTTGATCGTGTAGTACAGCGCCCGTTCCGTGCCGGCGAAGGCCACGTCAGGCTTGCCGGGATACTCGTGGACCGTGCGGACCACATCGCCCGATGGGATGCCATTGGTCAGCTTGGTCCAGGTCCGACCGAAGTCCGTCGTGCGGTAGATGTATGGCTCGAAATGTCCCGAACGGTGTCCATCGTACGACACCCATGCCGTGCCCGGTGATGCCGACGACGCGACCACGCGGCTGACGAACGTGAACGCCGGAACGCCAGTCACGTTGCCGGAGACGTCGGTCCAGGTGTTGCCGCCGTTTTGCGAAACCTGCAGCGCGCCGTCGTCGGCGCCCACCCACAGCACCTGCGCATTCACCGGCGACTCGGAAATCGTCGTCAGCTCGCTGTAGTTCGACTCGCCGTCATTGCGCGAGATGCGAATTTCCGTGCCCAGCACTCCGGCGATGCGGAGCGTGTCACGATCCACCTGGTGCGTCAGGTCCTTCGTAGACGTCCATGATTCGCCATGGTCCTTCGAGATGAACAGCCGGTTGGCGCCGACGTACAGCGTGCCCTTGGTGTGCCGCGAGGCGACCAATGGCGAGATCCAGTCGAACCGCACCTCGCCGGTGTCACCCGGGGCCAGTGACGGACGAATGCTGAGGCGGTCGCCGGTCTCGATGTCGACCCTCGTGAGGTTCATGCCGGTGCTGGAGGAATAAATCCAGCGTGGCACGAACGGATCCGGCTGCTGGTGCGCGCCGTCGCTGAAGCCGATCTGGCGCCAGTCGGTGTTCACGATGCCTAACCAGTGGCGGGTTGCGCTCGGGCCGCCGTAGGAGTGGTTGTCCTGGAGGCCGCCGTAGATCCAGTACGGGTCGCGGTTGTCGACCCCGATGCCATAGAACTGGCCGATGGCGAAGTTATTCACCCGGCGCCAGTTCTCGCCCATGTCCGACGAGACGTGCAGGCCGCCGTCGCCCGCGAGGTAGAGCCACTTCGGGTCCTTCGGGTCGATCCAGAGCGCGTGATGGTCGGTCTTGAGGCCGACGTCGTATGCCGGAGAGTTGGGCAGGAGCCGGAAGTTCCGGCCGCCGTCGTCGCTGCGATACACCTCGACGCCCAGGATGTAGGCCCGTCGTTCGTTGGTCGGGTCGATGTAGATCTTGCTGTAGTACATCGGCCGCGGGTTGGTCGTGTTCGCCCGCGTCCATGTTTCGCCGCCGTCCTCGGTGCGATAGGTGCCGCTCCCGGTCGGATGCTCGATCGTCGCCAGCAGCATCCGCGGATACGTGTGCGCGATGGCGAGGCCGATGCGGCCCTTGTCCCCTTCCGGGATGCCGTTGGTGAGCTGCTTCCAGGTGGCGCCACCGTCGGTGGTCTTGTAGATCGCGCTCCCCGGACCGCCGCCGTTGTAGCCCCACGGCTGGCGCAGGTGCTGGTACATCGCCGCATAGAGCGTATTGGGATCGCTCGGATCCATCACCAGGTCGGTCGCGCCGGTGAGCGAGTCCACGTACAGCGACTTCGTCCACGTGCGGCCGCCGTCGGTCGTCTTGTACACGCCGCGGTCGACGTTAGGCTTCCAGAGGTTTCCGCCGGCGGCCACGTAAGCGACGTTCTGGTCGCCCGGGTGGAGGCGGACCTTGGCGATCGACGCCGTGTTCTCGAGGCCGATGTGTGTCCAGGTCTTGCCGGCATCCATGGACTTGTACATGCCGTTGCCCCACGAGGAGCTCTGGCGGTTGTTCTGCTCGCCGGTGCCGAGCCAGAGGATGTTCGGGTTCCCCGGGTAGATCGCGATGTCGCCGCCGGTGCTGACCGGGAGGTCGTTGGTGAGCGGCGTCCAGGTAATACCGCGGTTGGTCGACTTCCAGACGCCGCTGCTGGCGCCGACGACATACACGGTCGCCGCGTCGTCAGGCAGTGCCTCGACGTCGTGGAGGCGGCCGCCATGTACGGCGGGGCCGATGGACCGGAAGGGCAGGCGGTCGAAGGGCGCCGGCGCCGATTGCGCATTGGAGGCGGATGGCGCAAACAGGGCGCCCAGCAGGAGGGCCAGTACGGGGACGCGAGGGCTGATGACCTGGGGCATGCGGCGAAGGCTGGGGTGGGGAGATCGAAGCATCACAACTTGCACCATGAGAAGAACGGGCGCACGGGGCCGGAAGTTGAGAAGTCCGCCCCCGAGGAGCCGATGGCTCCTGGATTTTCGCTGAGCGGCAACGGCCGGAGGGGCGCGTCTTTGCGGATTTGCGAATCCTGGCGGATTTGATTCGGCGGAGTGTGCCGATGTGGTTAGGCATTGCGCTGGACAGGGCACGCTGGCTCCTGAGGGGCACGGCGTTCTGGGACCGTTTCGTCTCCGCGAAAGCGCACCCGATCCCAAGCAGCGCAAAAAAAAAGATGAGTTCGTTTCGGGAAGCAGCTTTTGTCAGGGGTCCAAGCCCGCGGTCACGAGCGACGTGCCAACATCGAGCAGGTGGAAAATCGCAGGTTGGCTAACGTTAACTCGTTTATGGACAATAGGTTACACAACACGTGGAGATGTGACCCGATATCTTGCTGAATCAACGTGGGTAACTCGGCATTTCCTCTTCCGCTTCGAGCCGGAGGAACGCTCGACATGTACGCGTGGCTGACCTGCGCCCTGAGCGTTCGACGCACTCCGTCCGTATCAATCGCGTAAGCGTCAGGCGCAGCTTGCTGCCTCGTTGCGCCACTGGTATGCTCGCTCGCTGGCCCGCCGTTGTTCCCTTTTCCCAGTTGGAGTCCCTGCATGCGACGAACACCGCTTCACCTCCTGGTGCTGCCGGTCGCCGCGTTGGCCATCACCCACACCGCCGGCGCGCAGAGTCAGTCGCGCGACAACCAGACCGGCGTGTGGGCCCTGACCAATGCGCGCATCGAGACAGTCACCAGGGGTACGATCGATCGTGGCACGATCGTCATCCGGAACGGCATCATCGAGGCCGTTGGCGCCTCGGTCACCCCACCTGCCGACGCGCGCGTGGTCGACGTCTCCGGCAAGACCATCGTCCCCGCCTTCATCGACCTCACGTCATCGTTAGGCCTGCCGCAACCGCAGGCCGGTGGGCGCGGACAGGGACGCGGCGGGTTCCAGGGCCAGGTGCCCGGCCAGGACCTCACGACCACGACCGAGGTGCGCGTCGTCGGCCTCGAGCCGGAACGTGTAATCGCCGAAGAGCTCAGCCTCGCCCCTGATGATGCCCGCGCCGCCCGCGACCAGGGCATCGGCGTGGCGCTCGTTTCGCCCTCGCGTGGCCTCTTCCGCGGCATGTCGGCGCTGCTGCCCATGCGTGACGACACGGCGAAGCGGTGGATCATGAAGTCGCCGGTCGCCTTGCACGTCGGCTACCAGACGGTGCCGGGCCAGTACCCGAGCAACCTGCTGGGCGTGATTGCGTACCAGCGCCAGGCGCTTTACGACGCCCAGCGCCACGCCGCGATCATGGACCGGTACCAGGCCAACCCGAAGGGGATGGCGCGCACGTCGCATAACGCGGAGCTCGAGGCACTCGTGCCCGTCGTCAAGGGCGAGCTGCCGGTATTCATGGCCGCCAACAGCGAAAACGAGATGCTGCGCGCGCTGGCACTGGCCAAGGAGTTCAACATCAAGCTGACGCTCGTCGGCGCGGTCGAAGGCTTCCGCGCCGTGTCGGCGCTCAAGACGGCCCGGCCGCCGATCGTGTCGGTCGACTTCCCCCAGCCCTCACAGACCACCGGTTGGGAGTTCCAGTTCTCTCAGCGGCAGGATCCGGCCGACAGCGCGGCACGCAAGGCCGCTGCCACGCGGCTCATCGAGGGGAACGCGGCGGCGCTCAACAGCGCCGGCATCAAGTTCGCGCTCGCCTCGGGCGGACTCGACGCCGATGATTTCATGGACAACGTCCGCAAGGCCATCGCGGCCGGTTTGCCGCGCAACGTCGCGGTCGAGGCCCTGACGATCCGCGCCGCCGAAGCGGCGGGCGTGGACGCGCAGCTCGGCAGCATCGAGACGGGCAAGATCGCCAACCTGATCGTTTTGCAGGGTGAACCGTTCGCGACCGGCTCGCGCATCGACCGCGTGTACGTGGACGGCTTGCAGTATGATGTGGTTCCCCGGGCCCCCGGCCGCGGCGGACGCGCGAATAACCCACCGCAGATGCGGGAGGAGTAACATGACGATCTCCAACCTTACGCGGCATGCGGCAGCCATCGCCCTCTCGGCGTTCGCGCTCCATGCCCAGACCCCGGCGACGCCGGCCGCGCAGTCAACCGCGGCGATGGCGCCCCTCGCCATCCCGGTGCCGCCCGCCAATGCCGTCGTGGCGATCACCAACGCCAACATCATGACGGCGAGCCACGGCAACATCATGGGTGGCACGGTCCTGATCCGGAACGGCAAGATCGCCGAGATCGGGGCCAATGTGACCGTACCCGCCGGCGCGCAGGTCATCGACGGCCGCGGCAAGTGGATCACACCCGGCATCATCGACGCGCACTCCCACACCGCCAACGAAGGCATCAATGAAGGCAGCCAGTCGGTGACGGCCGAAGTGCGCATGGAAGACGTGCTGCGCCAGGACGGCATTTCGCTTTACCGCCACCTCGCCGGCGGCACGACGACGGTGAACATCCTCCACGGCTCGGCCAACACCATCGGCGGGCAGAACGCGGTCATCAAGCTGCGCTTCGGGCTCCCGGTGGACAGCCTGCGGTACGAGCACGCCGTGCCGGGCATCAAGTTCGCGTTAGGCGAGAACGTTCGCCAGACCCGGAACGCGCAGTCGACGCGGTACCCGCACACGCGCCAGGGTGTGGAAGACCTCCTCCGCGAGTCGTTCATTGGCGCGCAGGAGTACAAGCGTGAATGGGCCGCCTACAACACCACCAGGGCGGCGTGGGACAAGGCCAATGCGCGGAATCGCGGCGCGGCCCCGATCCCGCCCCGCAAGGACCTCGAGAAGGAAGCGCTGGTCGAGGTCATGGAAGGGAAGCGCCTGGTCTACTGGCACTCCTACCGCGCCGATGAAATCCTGATGGCGCTCCGCATCAGCAAGGAGTTCGGCTTCAAGCCCAATTTCACGCACGTCCTCGAGGGCTACAAGCTGGCCGACGAGCTGGCGGCGGCCGGCGCCACGGCGTCGACGTTTGCCGACATGTGGGGCTACAAGATGGAAGCGTGGGATGCCATCCCGCATAACGCGGCGCTCATGGCCGAGCGTGGCGTGAACGTGACGATCAACTCCGACTCCGACGAGCGCGCCCGCCGACTGTACCAGGAAGCGGCCAAGACGATGCGCTTTGGCGGGGCGTCCGAGGAAACGGCGCTGCGCATGATCACCCTCAACGCCGCGATCCAGCTTGGCATCGACAAGTACACGGGCTCGATCGACGTCGGCAAGGACGCCGACATCGCGATCTTCAACGGGCATCCATTTGCGCCGGCATCGCGCGTCGACATGACGCTGATCGACGGCCGCGTGTTCTTCGACCGCAACACGGCCCCGACGCTCGAGTGGCTCATGCAGCTCATGCGCCAGCGGCCACGCGTGACGTCGGAAGATGGGGGACAGCGATAATGGGCATCCGATTCCCGATCTCCCATTCCCGATTCCCCATTGCGGCGGCGCTGGCGCTCGCCATGGCGCCCCTGGCCGTGGACGCGCAGGGCACGTTCGTCATCCGCGGCGGCACCGTCGTTCCGGTCTCCGGCCCGCGCATAACGAATGGCACGGTCGTTTTGCAGAACGGACGGATCACGGCCGTCGGGACCAACGTCCAGGTCCCGTCGGGTGCGACCGAGATCAACGCTACGGGCATGTTCGTCTACCCGGGCCTGATCAACGCCGGCACCAACATGGGCCTCGTCGAAATGGGCGGTGTGCCCGGGCCGGTGGACACCCGCGAAATCGGCGACTTCAACCCGCAGAACATTCACACGACGGCGGTCAACGTCGGGTCCGAGCACATCGGTGTCACGCGCGCCAATGGGATCACGTCGGTCATCACCGTCGGCGGCGGTTCGACGCTGTCGGGACTCGCCGGCCTGATCAACCTCGCCGGCTACACGAATGAGGAAATGATCGCGAAGGAAAAGGCGGCGCTGCTGCTCTCCTGGCCTAGCGCGGGTGGCGGCGGTGGGCGAGGGCGAGGTGGCCGTGGCGGCCGTGGCGGCGGCGCTCCCGGCGTCGATCCGCAGGTCGCCTACCAGAACGACGTCCGGCAGATCTACCGCTGGTTCAACGAGGCTCGGCTCTATGGCGAGACGTGGGACCGCATGACCGCCAACGGCGCGCAGCCGCCGGTGAGTTTCCACCGGAACATCCGCTACGAAGCAATGGTGCCGGCCGTCCGTGGGCAGATGCCGATCATGGTCGACGCCAACACCGTCGCCCAGATGCGTGACGTCATCAAGTTCATGGACAGCCTCAAGGTCAAGGTGATCATCCATGGCGCGAGCGAGGGGTGGCAGTTCGCCGACACGCTCGCCCGCCGCCAGATCCCCGTCATCGTCGACGGCGTGACCGGCGTGCCTGGCTCCGACGATCCGTACGATCTCGTGTACGCCAACCCCGGTGCCATGCAGAAAGCGGGCGTCAAGCTCGCGTTCGCGACCGGCGGCGCCAGCAGCGCGCGCGACCTGCCTTACGAGGTCGGACTCGCGACCGCCTACGGCCTCGATCCCGAAGAGGCGCTCAAGGCGATGACGATCTACCCGGCGCAGATGTTCGGCGTCGATAGCGCGTACGGCTCGATCGAGGTGGGCAAGGTCGCCAACGTGATCGTCACGACCGGCGACCCGATCGACATCCGCACGCACATCCGGGAGATCTTCGTGAAAGGCATGCGCCAGAAGTTTGACGACCGGCACACGGAGCTCTACGAGAAGTACAAGGCGAGGCCGAAGCCACCGGAGAACAGGTGAACCGTTGACGCGTTGCTGGAGTTGAAGAGTCAAAGATTGAAGAGTTGAACACTTGGGGAGGGCCGAAATTCGGCCCTCCCTTCTTCAACTTCTCAACGGTTCAACTGGCCAACTGGTCGTTAGTTTTCAGGGCAATGTCACCAGGTAGAAGAGGCGGCCGGCGCAAACGGCCGGCAAAACAAGCCCCCCAACACTCCTCCCAGCCGACCAGCCGGCTTGCGTACGGCGAGACGCGAGATTGGTTGCTACGGACGCATGGACCGATCTGCGCCTATTGCGGGGTCCAGTACGCACCCCGATCGCTGACGCTGGACCACGTCACGCCGCGAAAGGGCCAGTCGGCGTATGACCGCCGCGACAACCTGGTCCTTGCCTGCAAGCGTTGCAACACCGCCAAGGCCGACAAGCCCTTCCTCGTGTTCCTGCTCGCGCAACGGTCGCGCGCGGAACGGTTGCTGCGATACGGCGATCACCTCAGCGACGGCATCAAGGACATCCTCCGCCACATGGTCGGTGACTTGCCGCCGCTGCCGGAAGCCCCGAAACCGCCGCGCGAAAAGTTCGGTCCTGGCGACGACGAATCGCCATACCGGGACGAGTCCCCGTACCTGACGAACTGAACGCGCTCGATGACCGCCGTCTTCCTGTCGGCGGTGCTGCACGCCGTCTGGAACTACCTGCTCCGGCGTGCCGGTGGAGATACGATCGTCGCGGCGCTGGCGATCGCCTTCGAGGGAATCCTGCTGGTGCCGGTCGCCGCGTTTGCCTGGCACGCCTCCGGCGGCGCCGACCTGCTTCTGTTCATTCCGGCAGTGGTGCTGGCGGCCGCGCTGGCGCTTGCGAATTACGCGGCACTGATGGCCGCCTATCGGCGCGCCGACATGTCGCTGGTGTATCCGGTGGCGAGGGGAGGGGTCTTCCTGTTCCTGCCCGCGGCGGGAGCGGTCGTCTTCGGCGAGCGGCTGAATGGCCGGGGGTGGTTGTCGTTAGGCCTGATCATGGCCGGCATCGCGCTCCTGCCGCTCCCGAGACTCGATCGCCAGTCCTTCCTGGACCTCGGCCGTCACCTGCGCGACGGCGCCACGGTGTTTGCGCTGCTCGCGGCCGCGGCGACCGCGGGCTACACGATCTGGGACAAGTACGCGATCCAGCGATTCGACACGACGCTCTACTTTGCCGGGTACTCGATCCTGCTCGCCTGCTGGTTTGCTGGAGTGCTGGCCCGCACGCCGCGCGCAGACGTCCGACGCCAGGCGAACACCCACCGCACCGCCATCCTGTGGATCGGCGCTTGCCTCGCCGTTTCCTACCTGCTCGTGCTGTTCGCCCTGCGCGATGGCATCACCACGCAGGTGCTGGCCGTGCGGCAGCTCAGCATTCCAATCGGCGTGATGCTGGGTTGGCGGCTGCTGCGGGAACCCCTGGCGCTGCCCCGCGCGTTAGGCGCGGCCGCTATCACCGCCGGCTGCCTGCTGGCGGCGGCAATGTAGCCGGTGGGTGCCCGGGCGTCCCGGGACGGTTAGCTTGGGATCGTGAACGGACGAGTGTTCTGCATCCACGGGATCGCGCCCGTGGTCGACCGCGAGCGCTTCCTGCATCGTAACCTCCTGCCGGCAGCCGCATTGGAGGCGTACCTCGCCGGCGCCGCCCCGTTTGTGACGATCGCCGAGGCTCTCGCCGGCCGGGGTAACGCGCTCACGATCGACGATGCCACCCGGGCCGGAGCCGACGCCGCGCTGATGGCACGGGCCGCGGGCCATGAGGTGACGCTGTTCGTGAATCCGGGACAGGTCGAGTCAGGGGCCCCATACCATTTCCTGCTGCTCAACGCGCTCCTCGACCAGGTCACCGGCGCGTCCGTCGAATTCGAGCGCACGAACTATCCGATCGGAACGACGAGCGAACATCAGGCGCTCCGGCGCGTGATCAAGGATCGGCTGCGAAGCCTGACGAGTGAGGAAGCGCGACGCGAGCTGGTGCAGCAGCTCGCCCAATCCTGGCGGGCCGGCCCGCTCGATGTCGGCGCGCCGTTCGCGACGCTGTCGCGCGAAGCGCTGTCCGGCCTTCTGGCCGCGGGCGTCGAGCTGCAGAACCATGGTTGGAGTCACGCGTTTCACCCGGCACTTTCCCCACCTGAAAGCGCTGTCGAAGTCAGCCGCGGGCGCGAATGGTTGCGTCAAGAGTTCGGCGTCGATGCCCGCTGGTTTGCCGCGCCGTTCGGGGATTCACTGCCGCATGACGTCGCACTGGACTGCGACCTCTGGTTCGCGTTCAACAGCGAGTGGGCCGAGGGCGCCATTGCCGGCGGCGTCTTCAACCGCGTCGACCTTCCCGTGCCGTCCCCGGAGAAGCCGCTGCTGCGCCGGGCGACCGCCGCTCTCCGCGGGCTCGCGACCCGCGTGTCAGGAGCGCTTCGACAACAGTGACTGGAGGAGCGCGATCCGGTTGCGCGCGTTCCGGTGCGCATCGAACCGTTCCTCGACCCGGGCCCGCGCCGCCCGGCCGAGCCGGACACGGAGCGACGCGTCGAGCATCACCCGCTCGATGGCATCGGCGAGTGATTCCGCGTCCGCCGGTGGCACGAGCAAGCCACTGATCTCATGTTCGACGATCTCCGGGATCGCTCCGCTCGTCGTCGAGATTACCGGAAGCTGCATTGCCATCGCCTCGATCAGGCTGTTCGGCGTGATGTCATGTGAACCGTCGCGCGCACGTACACATGGCAGAACGAAAGCGTCCGCTGCCCGCAACCTCGCCAGGACCTGCTCGAACGATTGTGGGCCGGTGAACCGGACGTGATCACCCAGGCCTGACGAGTCGTGCAGGAGCTGTAGCTCGATCCACGTGACAGTATCCATCGGATCGACACGTCCGCCGACGATGTCGCACTCCACATCATGGCCCCGATCGCGCAGCATCCGGCAGGCCTCGAGCAGGTACGTGAATCCCTTCGGTTCCACCAACCGCCCAACAGCGAGGAGTCGGAACGATTCGCCGGCTTTTTCGCCCCTGTCCGGAGCGAGAAACCGGGTGCAGTCCAGGCCATTCCGGACCACGTGTACGGGCGGCGCATCGCGATCGAGTATCGATTTCAGGTAACGCTGGTTGTACTCGGAGTTCGTGATGATGAACTCGGCGAACCGGACCCGGTCGGCAATGCCTCGGCCACTGATCGTGCGATGAATTTCAGATGCACGTGCCTGCACCGTGAACGTCGCCCCGATCAACCGGGAGGCAACGAACGCCACGATGGAATCGCGGTTCGCCCAGGGCGCATGCACATGCGTGACTTTCGCGCGATGCAGGGCGAACGCCAGTTGGCCAGCTTGCAGCATCAGGTGAAAGTCCCGCCGCCACCAGCTCTCGTGACCGCACCTGACAATCCACAAGGCGAGGGCGATGACGAGCGACGGGTCACGTCGAAAGACGTGACCGACCCAGGCGCGGCCTGCCGCCGGATCCTCCGGTCCGAACTGCGTAACACCGGCGAGTTCCGCCGGATCGAGCAACGACTGGTCTCCGAGTTCGAGCGTAAAGACATGAACCTGAACACCGGCAGCGCGCAGGGCACTGATCTCCCGCCGAATGAAGGTTTCACTCAGCGCGGGATACTTCGGTTGGTAGTAGGCAACGAGCGGATCCAGCCGAGGCCACCCGCGTACGGCTTTCGCCAGGGCGGCGAATGACCGGCTCCGGAGGTATGTCCCGAAGAGGTCCCATGTCGTCGCGTTGATCCGCTTGTCCTCACTGACGACCGCCTTCGCCGCGGAGTTCACGAGCCGGCGCAGGCGCCGACGAATGCGCAGGGGCAGATCCCCGATCGAGCTGCTCATGCGGCCACCCGTGGTCCCCCGATCGGTCGCGCCAGTGCTGCCAGCACTTTCATGAGGTGCTCGAAGGCGCGCCACGACGGTGCTGCCAGCGACGTGGGGTACGGTCGTTCAAGCCCTCGTCTCACGCATTGGATGAACACATCGGCATCGAGTGTTTCCGCCACCAGTCCGGGCGGGCAGAGATGCGCGTTGCCGCAATTCAATGAAGCAACGACGTTGGCCCCGAGCACCGTGGCTTCATACAGGATTCCCGGTGCGGCATCGATCAGCGACGGGCATGCGACACAGCGGCTCCGGCCGATGAGCGCGAAGACCTCGTCGCGCCGGCCGATGAATCCGTGGTGAACGACGCCAGGTATGGGGTGCGGGACGTCGCCGACGACGTGAACGCTCGCCCCCTGCATGCGCGACGCGAGATCAGCGACGAGTGCGTAGTTCTTCTCCGGCCGACGCCAGTTGCTGGCCACGAACAGGAGGTCGATGTCTCGCTGGTCGAATGGTTGCGCCAGAGACCGCTCGGCGCGCGCGCGTTCGACGATCCAGTCTTCGAACGGCACAATCCCGGGCCAGATCTTTCCCGAAGCTCCGGGAAAAAACGCCGAAATCATGTCGAAGGTGAGCTGGGAGTGCGTGATCACCAGGTCGCAGCGGTCCACGGCCGCGACCTCGTGCCGGTGGACGGGTCGAGCAATGAGTGTTCTGTCCTCGAGCCGTCGTCGCAGGCCCTGCGCATCCCGAACCAGGCCAGAGGTGACATAGTCCTGCGCCTGTCGACAAC
>CAMPKM010000026.1 GCA_946887155.1 uncultured Gemmatimonadota bacterium | reverse complement strand
GATCGGCGCGCGATTGGAGGGCGGTTGCATCACCGTTAGTGCGACGAGGCGGGAGGACCTGCTCGTCATCGAGGTCGAGGACGATGGGGCGGGGCTGACGGGACAGTGCATCCGCGAAGGCATCGGCCTGACGAATACGCGCGAACGGCTCCGCGCCACGTTCGGTGACGACTTCACGTTCGCTCTCGAACCGTCATCGAACGGCGGCACCATCGCGCGGGCCAGCGTGCCGCTGCGCCGCACGACTCCATGACGTTACGCGTCCTGGTGGTCGACGACGAGCCGCTCGTGCGCGAGCGCGTCGGTGCCCTCGTGAGCGAGTCGGAGGGGCTGGAGCTTGCCGGTCTGGCCGCCAACGGCGTGGAAGCGCTCGACATGATCGATCAGCACGAGCCCGACCTGATGTTCATCGACGTCGAGATGCCGGAGCTGAGCGGCTTCGGCGTCATCGCCGCGCTCGACGGCGAGCCCCGGATACCCGGCGTCGTCTTCATCACCGCGTTCGAACGTTATGCGGTGAAGGCGTTCGACGTCGGCGCCATCGACTACCTCCACAAGCCCATCACGCGAGCGCGGTTCGCGGCAGCCGTCGAACGAGCGAAGCACCGCCTCACGAGCAATCCGGACGCGAGCCGCCGCACCCTGATTGCCGGCGCCGCGCAGGCGGACCGCGAGCGCGGCTACCGCACTCGTTATGTGGTCCGCTTCCGCCATAGCCACCATATCATCCGCGTCGACCAGATCGACTGGATCGATGCCGCCGACAATTACCTGCAGCTCCACGTGGGGGGACGGATGCACCTGGCGCGCGGAACGATGAAAAGCGCCGAGCTGGAGCTGGATCCGGAGCGATTCGTCCGCATCCATCGCTCGGCCATCGTGGCCGTGGACCGGATCGCCTCAGTGTCGCTGGAGCAGCGCCGTCACGTCATCCACCTGACCAGCGGCGCACGCCTCCGCGTCAGCCGCCAGTTCGCGGCTCGCGTACGCTCGCTATTCGCGTGATCAATGGGGTCAGCCCTCGTTCTGCCGCACTTCAGAGTGGTCGCCCAGCGTCACCTCTCCCTGCACGCCGGCCACGATCACCTCGTCGCCGATCAGTGAGTTCGTGAGCGTCGACCGCACGATGCGGCAATTGGTCCCGGCAATCGTATCGCGCACCGTGGCGTGTTCGATGATCGTACCCGCGCCGATCGACACGTTAGGCCCGACCGTCGAGTTGGAGATCTTCACCCCATCTTCGATGTACACCGGCTCGACGATCTGCGTCCGGTCGATCCCCTCCGGCACGCGCGCCCGGCCCTTCTCCAGCATGACGCGATTCGTGTCCAGCAGCGTGTCGATCTTCCCGGCGTCATACCACCCATCCACGTCGATGACCTTGATCTTCGCGCCCTGGTCGATCATGTACTGGAACGCGTCGGTCAGGAAATATTCGCCCTGGTTCTTTGGTGACTTGAGGACGTGCGCGATGCCCTCGTACAGCAGCTTCCAGTTCCGGATGTAGTAGAGGCCGATGTTCGCGCGCTTCGAGATCGGCGTCTTCGGCTTCTCGACGATCTTCGTCATGTTGCCGTCGTCGTCGGTGACCACCACGCCGAAGCGCTGGTAGTCCTCGACCGTCTTCACCCAGATGATGCCATCGGCGTCGGTCCGGTTGATGACCGACAAGTCGGCGTCGAAAATCGTGTCGACGAAGATGATCAGTACCGGCTGGTCGACGTGCGGGCGCGCCAGCTCCACCGCTCCCGCCGTTCCGTCCTGCACCTTCTGCTCGATGAAGACCGCCGGAATCGAGAACGTCTCACGCGTGTACTGCTCGACCTTTTCCTTCAGGTGGCCGGTGATGTAGACGACCTGCTCGACATTGCCCAGGCGCTCGAGATCCTCGAGGATGTATGCCATCACCGGCTTGCCGGCCACCTTCAGCATCGGCTTGGGCGTGATGTGCGTGTGCGGGCGCAGTCGCGTGCCCTTCCCCGCCAGCGGAATAATCACTTTCATGGCGCGTTCGTCCCCTCCCGTCCGTAGCGATCCTTGAGCCGGACCACATCGTCGAGCTCCGGCGTCGACACCTCGAGGATGTCACAGTCCGTGACCGCTTCCATGTAGTGAATGGTGCCCGGCGTTATGCGGAATGCGTCGCCGACCCTGAGCTGTACGTGCGTCATTTCCGGAATCGGGTTCCGCGCCGCGACCGGTGTCTCGCCGGTGCCGGCCGTCCGGTGAGGCCCTGGAGCGTGCGGCGCCGGGCCCTGAACATCGGCGCGCTGCACCCAGTATTTCAGCTCGCCCGACAGCAGGAAAACGGTCTCGTCTTTCTGGCGATGATACTGCACCGACAACGCGTGCCCGGCATTGATGTGCAGGATCTTGCCCACATAACGATCGGTCTTTGCCCAGATCGTCTCGTGGCCCCATGGTTTCGGGACCGTCGTGATTTCTACGCGACCACTCATGAGAGACAGGGAATCGGGAATCGGGAATCGGGAATCGCTGTTCCCGGGTTGGTTCGTACTCCGGGCCCCATGCCCCATGCCCTGTGCTCCATGGCCCCGTGCCCCGTCACCGCGCGGCTACGATTCGTGATTTGAGCGTCTTCAACCGCTTCCGAACTGATCCGTCCATCACCCGATCGCCAACCTTCACGATCACCCCGCCCAGGATGTCCGGATTGACGTTCACGTGCGGCACGACGGTCTTCGCGAACGCGCGCGACAACTGCGCGGCAATCGCGCTCTTCTCCGGCTCGCTCGCGTCGCGCGAGAGCGTCACCTGCGCGTGGACGCGGCCCGATAACTCATCGACCAGGTCGCCATATTCCAATGCAATATGCGGGATCAGCATCTGCCGGCGATTCTGCACGAGCTTCTGGAAGAAGCGCACCATGTTCCGCGGCAGCTTTGTGCCAAACGCCTTGCCGATGACCGCGCTCTTCTGCGCGCTCGAGACCTGGGGGGCGGCGAGGAAGTTCTTCAGCTTCGTGTCCGACTCCATCGCCGACGCAACGGCGTTGATCGCGATGCCCCAGCCTTCCATGTCGTTTGCCTTGCGCGCCAGGACGATCAATGCCTCGGCGTAGTTCCGGGCGATGGTGGTGGCGCGCATCTAGCTCTTCCCGCCGAGCGTGACAGAGCCGAGGTACCCTTCGACCAGCTTGCGGTTGGCGTCGTTGTCGAGGTTGCGCTCGATCACCTTGCCGGCTCCGGCGATGGCCAGATCGACCGCCTCGCGGCGCAATGCGGCGATGGCGTTCGTCTTCTCGGTGTCGATGTCGCGGCGGGCGCGATCGAGCATTTCCTGCTGCTGCGACTTTGTCTGCTCGAGCAGGTCATGGCGAAGCTTCTCGGCGGTCGCGCGACCGTCGGCGATCAGCTTCTGCGCTTCGGCCCGCGAGTTCTCGAGCTGCGCGCGATGCTCGGCCAGCACGCGCTGGGCTTCCTCACGGTCACGCTTGGCGTCGTCGAGCGCTGCCTGAAGCGACCTCTCGCGCGCCTCGACCGCGGCCAGCATCGGCTTGAACGCGAACTTCGAGAGGACGACCAGCAGGATGACGAAGATGATGATCGTCCAGAACATGAGGCCGCCGTTAGGCGACAGGAGGTTGGCTCCCCCCTCTTCCTGGACGACGGCGACGGCAAGGTTCAACTCGGCGGTGTGCATGGACGACGTATTGGGACGTGAGTGTGTGATGAAAGCGGGCGCCGGATTCGACGGCCGACCCCGGGGCCGGCCGTCGGTCCAGCGTCTAGTACTTGCCCTGGATAAGGAACGCGATGACGGCGCCGAAGAGCGCGACGCCTTCGATGAGCGCGGCCAGGATCAGCGCGGCCGTCTGGATCGTGCCAGCCGCCTCCGGCTGGCGGGCCATGCCTTCAACCGCCTGGCCGCCGATCTTGCCGATACCGATACCGGCGCCGATGGTCGCGAGACCGGCGGCGAGACCGGCACCGATGAGCGCCAGACCCGCGTTGTTGTCAGCCGCTGCCTGCGCAACTGCCGTGAGCAATGCCATGGTTATCTCCGAACAGTGGTACGTAACTCGTTATGCGCCCCGCGGAACGCCGTCCTGGCCGCCGCTTCCCGTCACCGAGGCCCGGGCCTCAACGGGATTCCCAGGTCATTCGACCCGGTACGAACGCGCGGAGTGGAGCGAAGCCTCCGAGCGAGGTGGTGAAATCGTCAATCGTCGATCGTCAATCGTCGATCGTCAATCGTCAATCGTCAATCGTCAATCGTCAATCGTCAATCGTCAATCGTCCTAGTGATGTGCCACCCTCATCTGGCCAATGAACACCGTCGTCAGCAGGGTGAAAATGAACGCCTGAAGAAACGACACGAAAATCTCCAGCAGCATGATCCCGATCGCCATCAGCAACGGTGCGAAGCCGACCGGAAGTTTGAACGTGAAGATCAGCCCGATGAACGCGAGCACCACGATATGGCCGGCCGTCATGTTCGCGAAAAGACGGATCGCCAGCGCGAACGGCTTGGTGAGCTTCGACGCGATTTCCACCGGCGTCATCACGAAGAACATGACGATGCGCATCGGCAGGCCGAGGTCCTTGTTCCAGTAGAAGATCGTGTTGAGGTAGCCGAGCCCCTGGGCGCGGATGCCGGAGATCTCGGTGACGATCAGCGTGAGGATCGCCATGGTGGCCGTGACCGAGACGTTGCCCGTCGCGGTGGAGCCGTAGGGAATCAGGCCTAACAAGTTGGCGAACAGCAGGAAGAAGAAGACCGTCAGCAGGTACGGCGCATAGCCTTCGCCGTGGGGACCGATGTTCTTCATGATCACTTCGTTCCGCAGGTACAGCACCATGCCTTCCATACCGGCCGCGAATCCTTTTGGCCGGCCAACCGCGTGCGTGTGCCGCGTATGCGCGCGTGCCGTGCCGACGAGGATGACCGTCGCCAGGATCGCGGCGATCATGAGCATGACGACGTGCTTGGTCGGCGAGAGCTGCAGCTCGACGCCGCCGATGTGCACGGGCTCCCAGAGCGGACCGCACTCGTGCGTCGCCTCATTCATGCGTCCAAGACAGACATGCTTGGCGAATGGAGGTCTCCAGTACGGAAGCTCCATGTCGTAGCCGTCCATGATGTGCGGCGTGATGATGTCGACGGCTTCCGGCGTCGCGTGTTCGGCGGCGGGCGTCGCATGTTCATCCTGGGCGACCGCGGCCTGCGGCGCGGCAGCCGGCGCGTGTTCCTGCGCGCCAAGTGTCAGGAGCGGAACGGTCAGCGTGAGCACCAGGCCCAGGTTCCCGAGGCGCGTCATGTTTTCAGAAAAAGGGGTTCGATCAGGGTCGAGACAAACAGGAACGCCGCCAGCCCGAGGAGGGACACGGCGAGCGGTAACCCGAGCCTGGGCACCACCGCCAGTGCGAAGATCAACAACGCGCCGAACCGGAGCGCGATCCCGATCCCCCACCCCGCCATCACGTTCTTCCGTCGCGCCATCGCGCGCGCCACGAGGAACGCTGCCACCTGGACCATGAACGCCGTCACCGCGCTGATACTCAGTGCGTGCCGCGCCATCGTCCCCGTCATTACGAGAACCAGGATCGTCCACAGCGCGCCGATGAGGGCCGCGCAGGCCACCGTGAACTGGAGCACGCGCTTCACTTGGACTTGCGCTCCTTCTCGCGGCGCTGCTGCTCCATGAGCTTGCGATAGATCGAGTAGAAGCTTCCGCCGGCGCCGACGAACACGAACACGATCAGGAACAGCGGCTCGGTTCCAAGCTTCCGGTCGATCCATTGGCCGGCCAGGAGAAACAGCAGGATCGAAATCGCAAACTGGAGCCCCATGCCGGCCACGGTCCCTGCGCTGGCCAGTGCGGGCGCCGGCTTGGGATGTTCGGAGCCATGCTCGGGCTTCAGCGGGCGCTCCGGGTCCATTTGCGGGGCGGAATCTAGGACTTTGTGAAATTTTTCGCAAGCAACCGGAATCCACACCACCTTTGTGATTGTGGGAATCTGGATATCCTTTTGTCACCTAACGCTTGTGACGCCGAACATGGCCCAGATCTTCGAGTTATACGATAGTTCGCCATTGACTCACGTGTGGGATATCACTAACTTCGCCGCGCGTTTTCCAGACCGTTCCTGACCCGCACTTCAATAAGGCTCGTCGGCCGGTCACGACAGACCTGAATGACCCGTTTCACCCGCCTCGCCTCCATCCTCCTTGTATCTACCGTGTCCGCCTGCGGGCCGTTTTCACGGTCCGCGGAGCCCGAACGGAGGCCAGCGGTGAGCGGTGATTCCCTGGCGGCGGCGCTCGAGGTAAAGGTCGAAGACGGGGTCCGGTTTGCGCTTCGCATTACCAACAACACCCCATCCAAGCTGGAATTGCTCTTCCCCAGCGGACAGACCCACGACTTCGCGGTCTTCGACTCGGCCGGCAAGGAAGTGTGGCGCTGGAGTGAGGGCCGGATGTTCACCCAGGTCCTCCAGAACCGCATCCTGGAATCCAGCGGCACCCTCGCCATCGACGCCAACTGGCGCGGTACGGTGCCGCCTGGCCGCTACGTCGCCATCGCCTCGCTGCTCAGTGAGAACAGGCCGCGTGAGGAGCGCGTAGAGTTCGAGGTCAGGTAGTTGATGAGTTGAACAGGGTTGGCGGGCAGTCGCTGGACAGAACTGCTGTGCCGGCCGGACCCGTCAACCTGGCAACTTTTCAGTTCAGGCCTCTGCCCGAGCCGGTGAACCGCGCCTTAACTTCACCGGCTCCAAATCTTTCCGACCCCGACGACGTGACCACCCAGGCCGCTCCCACACGCACCGACGAAAAGGACCTCGAGCTGCTGCAGAAACTTGCGGTTGCTCGTAAGGCACTTACCCAGCAGATCGGCCGGAAGATCGTCGGCCATCAGGACGTCGTCGAAAACCTGGTCGCGGCCATCCTGGCGGGCGGTCACGTGATGATCGTCGGGGTGCCGGGTCTCGCGAAGACGCTGCTCGTGCAGACTGTCTCCGAGGCGCTCGACCTCCAGTTCTCGCGCGTGCAGTTCACGCCCGACCTGATGCCGAGTGACATCACCGGTACCGAACTGCTGGAAGAGGATCACGCGACGGGGAAGCGCGTGTTCAAGTTCGTGAAGGGGCCGATCTTCGGGAACGTCGTCCTCGCGGACGAAATCAACCGGGCGCCGCCAAAGACGCAGGCCGCGCTGCTGCAGGCCATGCAGGAGCGCACGGTCACGGTGGCCGGTCAGACCTACAAGCTGCCGGCGCCGTTCTTCGTGCTGGCGACGCAGAACCCGATCGAGCAGGAAGCGACGTATCCGTTGCCCGAGGCCCAGCTCGACCGGTTCATGTTCGAGCTGCGGGTCCACTACCCCTCCATAGAAGAGGAGGAGCGGATCGTCTCCTGGACCACGACTGATACCGAGGCCCAGATCCAGCCCGTGTTGTCCGGCGAGGAGGTGCTGGCGCTGCAGCATCTCGTCAGGCGGATCCCGGCGCCGCCGACGCTGGTGAAGTACGCCGTGCAGATCGCCCGCTCGACGCGTCCCGGCGACCCTAACGCGCCCGCCGACATCCGCAAGTTCCTGAGCTACGGCGCCGGCCCGCGCGCCTCGCAGTACCTGGTGTTAGGCGCCAAGGCCCGCGCGGCGATGGATGGCCGGTCGGTGCCCGACCTGGACGACATCCGCGCAATCGCGATGGCGATCCTGCGTCACCGCGTGGTGCTCAACTTCCAGGCCGAAGCCGAAGGCGTGGGCGCGGACAACCTCGTCGAACAGGTACTGAAGGGGAAGTAGACCGGAAGGCCGCGGGGATGAATCAATCGTCGAGCGTACTGCGGAAGAGCGCGACGAGATCGACGACCAGGGGATCGATCGCCGGCACTGGATGCCAATGGAGCCCCGCTTCGAGGATTTCGGGACGGTCGGTCCCCGGGCGCCACCGTTCGACGACCTGCGTATCCTGATCCACGATCCAGTACTCGGGAACCCCGGCCCGCTGGTAGAGATAGCGCTTCGTCAGGCGATCATGCCGATGTGAGCCTTTCGAAAGCACCTCGACCACGACCAGCGCACTCGTGACCGGCGTGTCGGCCCGTGGCCGCTTGCCTTCTATTGAAGGGACGACGAACAGGTCAGGCTGGACGATCGTCCGCTCGATCAGTGCAACAGGCGACGGGCCGAGTCGAACCTCACCCAGCCCGTACTGGCGCACATACGGGTCGAGAAGGCGAAACAGCTCCAGGATGATGCGCTGGTGATATCCGCCGGGGGCAGGCGTCACTAGCAGCTCTGCGTCGGCGTACTCGTAGCGGACGGAGCGATCTTCCTGCTCGTCGACGAGGGCGAGTACTTCCTCGTAGGTCCAACGACGCGCGCTGGAGAAAGGCATGCCCATACTCTGCTCGGCTTCGGAAACCAAAAACAAGTGGTCACCAGATGGATCTGCGTTCTCGCGGCGCGCGACCATCATCGTGAGGCCGCAGGTCTGATCACTGTTACGCTTGCGCCGGAACACGACCCCCGCGCGGAAATGATCGGACACGCGTTGTCAGGATGAAGCGACCTGCCACGCGCGATGCCATCCTCGGCGTATGTTCGCTTGTTGGTCACGCCGAGCCGAGCGTACGCTATGGGCATGCCTGCGCAACAAACTGGGTGGACCGCCGATATGGTTCGGGCACTGCCCGACGACGGGAACCGTTACGAGGTACTGGACGGAGTGCTGTTCGTGAGCCCCGCCCCTTCGGCATTGCACCAGCGGGCGGTGGCAGCACTTCTGGAGATCCTGACTCCATACTGCCGGCAACATCAGATCGGCGAGGCGATGATTTCGCCTGCGGACATCGAGTTTTCTGAACACAGGGTGCTGCAGCCCGACGTCTTTGTCGTCCCCCTGATAGAAGGCCGGCAGATCCGATCGTGGAACGAAGTCACGTCGCTCCTGCTCTCGGCCGAGGTCATCTCTCCTTCAACGGCTCGGGCTGATCGCGTCGAGAAGCGGATTGTCCTGCAGGACGAAAACGTCCCCGAGTACTGGATCGTCGATCTCGACGCGCGGGTTGTCGAGCGATGGCGTCCCGATGATGAACGTCCGGCAATCATCCGTGAAAAACTTGGTTGGCACCCAGATCCTGCGTTGCCTTCGCTGGAAATCGACCTGACCGACTACTTCGTCCATGTCCTCGACTGACCTGTGCGCGACGGTGGTGGTCAGGCGCGGTAAGACGTTACCAAGCTGATAGTTGCGGTGATTTAGACAGCGTCCAGGACGCGACCCATGTGACGCTCAGGTGACGCTGCGGTTGCACGGTTCCGATTCGCGCCGTACTTCAAGGAACCGTGACGCTCTCAACCGTCCGCTGCCGGATACTCGGCCAGGCTGAGATCCATACCAAAGGCATTCGTATCACGCCCGAGTCCGACCTTCAATTCGGGCTCGCGCTGTACTTCTGCACGCAGGCCGGCCGAGACATTTCGCGCGACGAGATGGCTCGCCTCTTCTGGCCGACGCACACCCTCGAGGCCGGACGTCACTGTCTGCGTCAGGCCCTGTACCGGTTGCGCGTCCTCGGCGTGGCGGTCCGGACCAACCCTCGCACGATTGTCCTCGATGCGCATTTTGTCGACGCAGACTTCGCGCAGGTCACTGCCGATGGTGCACCGCCGGCGGCGTTTCTGCGGTTGACGGACGTGTCGGTACTTCCCGGCTACGCGCCGCGCTTTTCGCGGCCGTTCGCCCGCTGGATCGAGGATTTCCGTGTAGAGGTGGGAAGCCGGATCCGGCGGGGGCTCGTCAGGGCGATCAGCGAGATGCGAGCCCGCGGTCGTTATGCGGACGTCGAGCGACTCTGCCGATTCTGTCTTCAACTCGACCCGCTGAATGAGGAAGCGACGCTCGCGCTGGCCGAGTCGGTCGCGCTCGCCGGCGGCAAGGCGGAAGCCGTGGGACTCATCGACCGGTACAAGGGCGAGATCGGTGGCTACCAGCCGGAGCTACGGGTTCCGGCCAGCCTCCTGCGCGAGCGCATCTCGGATCGCCTGATCCGTCGGAGCCAGGCGGCGATCGAGCTGCCAATGATTGGGCGCGAGCAAGACGTGGAGCGCATCCTGTCGGCATTCCAGAAGCTCAAGGGAAATCGGGCGATGTCGTACGTCGTGACCGGATCCGCCGGCGTGGGAAAGACGCGTCTCGCGTACGAATGCTGCCGGATGGCCGAGTTGCAGGGCGCGCGTTTGTTGACGATCGGTACGCAGCCCAGCAGTCGTACGCAGGCATTGTTCGCGGTGAGCGAGCTGGTCGACGGTCTACTGCAGATGCCTGGCGCGATCGGCGGCGCGCCGGCGGCCCTCGAGTGTCTCCGTGAGATGTCATCGCCGCTGTCGGTACGCGAGCCATCGCTCTCGCTCGACACCGATGGTGAAGCGCGGTTCGCGATGGTGCGCTGGTCGATTCTGGATGTGCTGGACGCGGTATTGTCCGAAGGGCCGCTGGTGATTCACGTGGACGATGCGCACCAGCTCGATGCGCAGAGCCAGGCGATCTTGCAGGATGCGTTACGGACACACGCCGCCCGTCCGCTGCTGTTGCTGTTCACGATGCGTCAGCCGGAGCCGTCGGATGCTGAGCGGTTTGGACGGTTGATGAGTACGAGCACGGTGCACGACTTGCTCCCGCTCACCGACGCAAGTTGCGATCTGCTGGTAAACCGTTTCTGCGCCGCGAATGAAGACAACGTCGACGAATCGACGCGCGATCGAATCATCCAGCTCTCAGGAGGAAATCCATTCTTCCTTGTCGAGCTGCTGCGGCATCGGTCGGATCTGTTGCATGACGACCTTCCTATCACGGTGCAGGCGTTGCTGGAAGATCGCTTGCGTCGGCTATCCCCGATAGCATTGACCGTGCTACGCGCTGCAGCTGTGCTCGGATTGAGCTCTAATGTAGAACGCGTTCAACGAATCGTAGAACGCAAGACCAGCGACGTTCTCGGCGCTCTAACAGAATTGCACGCTGCCGGCATGCTTTCTCCGACTGATACTGGAACGAACTGTCGACACGACTCAATTCGCGAGGCTGTGTTAGAACGGACACCAACGGCTGCTCGAGTTCTACTCCACCGCCGGGCGGCACGCGCATTGGGACGTGAGGCGCGGCGAGAAGCTGGAGTAGGACTGCTGTGGGAGTGTGTTCATCATTGGCGAAGTGCTGGATCGGTTCGAATCGGTATTCGCATGGCCATTGCCCTCGCCCGGCGACTTTTAGCCATTGGCCTGGTCCGCGATGCTGCTACAGTCTTGGCGGACGTGGAAGCGAATGCTACCGATTCCAACGACGTTCTGCAGTCTCTACGTGGCCAAGCTGTCGCTGCCCGAATGCTTCGGGATTGGGATCAGCTACACCGCGTAATGGACAGGTGGAAGCGAGCGCACGAGAACATCGGGCAGCCAGCGCCGCGCCATTCCTGTATCGAATTCTTTTCTCACGAAGCACACTTCTCGACGGCTGAAACCTTTTGCAGCTTGCCGTCTGGAATTCTGGAATGCATGCGATCACCGGCAGCTACCTTGGGGCACCGCTTCGCAGCTGCCGTGCTTGCACTCATCAGGGCAGAAAACGACGCCGACGAGAAGGAAGCGAGAGACATTTACGGTGCCGTAGCGAATCTAAAGCCAAAGTCGATACGCCAGCGGATTGATTCACTCACCATAGAAGCCGTTTACCATTCGACCTTCGGCGATGCTAAGCGCCTGCCAGCACTTCTGGTTGACCTTGTGGATGTTACACGCCGTGTTAAGCATCCGGTAACTAGAGCCGTTCTTCTTCGGCGCGCAGCGGGGGGATTAGTTCGTTTTGGCCCACAACAGACGGCAAAGGAAGCGCTTCGAGAGGCGCAGGACATTTTTAGGCGCCTGGATCTTAATCTCGAGTACGTCTATTGTGTCGAACTATTGTGTGACCTTGGACTCTATGAAGCAGCCTACGACGACGTGACAGAGCACATAGAGTCAATGAAGAAGATCAATTCAATCCACTCAACCTTCTATTCACAAGCTGCTGAGTACAGTGTGCGAGTCCGTTTGGCATTCGAAATAGCGTCAGAGACTCCACTGGCAAACGTCACGATCCCGGAGAGTGTGCTGGCACCTTTCCGGCAGGCAAGCCGTCCCCGTTTGAACATTGAGGTGTTGGAACTAGCTCGCCGCCTGGTTAGTGGCGAATTGATTGATGACCAGGTATCCAGAGTCCTTGCGTTTCAGCCAATCAGCCGAAATCGCTGTGACCTCGATTTCGCATTCGCAGTCCTGGCAGATGCGAACATTCGCCAAGAAAGGCGACACGAAGCACGATCGTTGTTAGAGGAGTATCTTCATAACGGGCGCCGTGAGCGTACGCCGCTATTACCGTCTCTAACACGCGTTTTGGTCCAACTCGGCATAGGAGAGCAATTCGCGCATTTCAATACGACGGCAAGCTGATGCGAATCGTTCAACTCTGGCGTCGATGCCGATCTAAGAGGCCTTTTGCATCCTGCGAGATTCTGAAACGAAAGTCTCGTACAACTCGGACCAAACTTCGCTCGACACTACTCGATCACAGATAGCCGGGTCAAACTGCTTTGCTCGGAAACGAAGGAATTCAGACCTAGCCTCTTCAATACTCAGTGCCTTCCGATAAGGCCTGTCTGTCGTGATGGCATCAAGAGTGTCCGCGAACATGATTATTCTGCTCGCGAGTGGTATTGCTTCTTCCTTCAAACCATCCGGATATCCAGTTCCATCCCAGTTTTCGTGATGGTGACGAACCGGAGCAACGATATCTCTCAGGCTCGAGAGCAAGCCAACGAGTTCAGAGCCACGAATGGGATGTCGCTTCATAATCTCCCATTCTTCAGGCGTTAGGCGACCCTCTTTCGCGAGGATTGGCCCAAACTTCTCATCGATCTTGCCGACATCGTGTAACAGGGCTGCGACTGACACTCGCTCCACTTCCGCAGGGCTAAGCCCAATTGCACGGGCTATGATTTCGGAAGCTTTAGCAACTCGTCTGCTATGACCGGACGTGTAGGCGTCCCGAGCTTCGATTGCAGCAACCATCAACTCCAAGAGTTCCTGAGTGACAGTGGCCAACTCAACGGTCGTTCGGTAGAGCTGACGAACGGCGATGATTGGAAGCGCCATTCCGGCGGTACCAACGATTCCAAGGTTTACACTCAACCAGGCGAGATAAAAAGCAACGACAATGCTTATCAGAAGCGTAGGCAGCGCCATCTTCACATGATTGAACCATATCGGAACGAATTGCTTTCCCGAGCTACGTGCTATCGCACCGCTGACGCAAACCGAATTGACGGTCAGAATCGCACCAACTAATAGCGTGCTGGGCAGAACCTGACTACGAACTGCGTTCCAGAATGAGCCGTTGGGCAGTGCAGTGAAAGGCAGTCCACCAAAGGCTTTGAACACCGCGATCGCGATTCCGAGCGACAAGACGTGCTGAGCCGGATTAAAGACCGTTTTTAGCAGGTTACGACGGTTGATCAGCTGAACGCTCAAGTCCGCAGCAGCGACGAACAAGACCGTCAAAAGGTCGGGCGCAACCAGCGTTGCCGCGGTGAATGGAATCAGAGCCGCCGAACCAGCAGCCTCCTTCGATTGATTGAAGGAATGAAATTCCGCTGCGAAGCCGAGCGCAACGAGTGTTAGCGCTATCGGCAAACTGCCGGACGGTAAGGCTGACCTGTTGAGGCTTATTAGAACGGTCGCCAAGATCGCTGCGAATGCCACAAGCGTGACAAACAGCGCGACCCGCCTAGATCCTTCCTTCCCGAGGGTGGATGATCGAGCGCGCTCGCTCAGCCGCGCCCAAGGGCGCGGCTGCAAACGAAATGGAAGCTCAGTGGGTAACGAAGGTGATTCTGACAATCGACTAATTGAGTACAGGATGTTGCTAAGAGTGGCCCCCCACTTCCTAACTAGACCCAGCTAACCCAAGACGTCAGGTATGAAAGGATCCAAGTAATCATTCGGCGTCACCTCCCTTGGGGCAAAGTCATACTCTCGCGAGTATGCGTCCTCTGGTCGGCTCCGCTCACCTACTCTTCCATTCCCGCTCTACTTCGCTCTTTAGCGGAAATGGGGGGCGTAATTTCGATTTTGGTCTTCAGGTCCTTCGGTCGTACGCTCCGTCACGGGTCACTCACCGCCGGCGCGCCGAAGACCCGTTAGGCGCTCATCATCCGCGCCGGGGGTGCAACAGCCACCGGTTCGTCGCATCCAGCACCGCCAGTACACACGCCGTCTCCGGGCTCTCTCGTACCTCACACGTCCCGGTCAACAACACGGTCTCACGAGCCAACTGCGCCGTCACCGCTGCAAACGCAAACTCACGATCAAATGCCTCAACAAGGCGCGCTCCTCCCAGGTCCAGCACGCGCGCACTCGAATCCAGTTCCGCTATCGCCTTCAATGCCGCTCGCGCCGCCAACTCCACTCGCGTGCGCTCATTCTCCATTCCTTCGGCTTCACCCGTGTAGGACTGGTCACCCTTCCTCAGGGTCACACGGCACGAAATCCCCTTCGCCCGGCTCCGCCTGACTTCGACGTCCTCAAAAAAGACCTGCCTCGGACCGTGAGCGGAAGAACCCCCCACCACCGCCGATACCTGGACCGGCGCGGACGCGGGTGCGACCGATGCAGCGGGGGAAGGCGCAACCGATGGCGCCACATAGGGCGCCGTGAACGGGGCTTTCGGGGCCTGCGCGGCAGCCTGGGACGGCGGTGGCACTGGCGCCGCTGCCGGCGCTGCCTGCACATCCGCTTCCCCTGTCTTCCGGGTCTC
>CAMPKM010000025.1 GCA_946887155.1 uncultured Gemmatimonadota bacterium | reverse complement strand
GCCGAATCCCTCGTGTTGTCACTGGCCGCGGCTTGCCTTGGCGCTGTGGTGGCGATGGCCGGGTTTCGCCTGCTCGTTTCGCAGTTGCCGCTTGGGAGTGGCGTCAGCGAAACGATGACGGCGGGAACTGCCGTGCCCACCATCGCCTTCGCTCTCGCACTCGTCATCGCCGGCGCAATTTCAATTGCGCCCGCGCGTGGCCTCCTCAAGCGACGTGTCGACCCTGCCCTGTCGCGTGAGCGGAGCGAATCCGGTCTCAGGCGCGGCACGCGGCGCTTTCAAACGGCCATCATCGCCGGCCAGATCACGTTCGCCATCATGCTCGCTGTGGGCGCCATGCTACTCGTCCGCTCAGTGGACCGGATTCGTGCGCTCGATCCGGGCTTTGTCGCGAGTGGCGTCACCACGTTCACACTCACAACGCGTGATGATGTTTCGAATGAGGTCACGACGCAGTTCCTGCGTGACGTCATCACCGGCACGTCGGCCCTGCCTGGTGTCACGGCGTCAGGGATGACCAACCGCCTCCCGGTGCGCGACTGGGGATACCAGAGCGTTGTATCCATAGAAGGCCGCCCCGACCTCGCGGACGCCAACCGGCCTAACGTCCTCTATCGAATCGTCTCGACAGGCTTTTTTGATGCGATGGGTATGCGGATCTTCGAGGGCCGCGGGATCGATGAGACGGATCGAGCGAATTCGGTGCCGGTCACGGTGGTCAGCGAATCCTTTGCGCGCGCCATGTGGCCCGGGCGGAGCCCCATCGGGAAACATGTGATCACGGCGTGGACCGGCACAAAGGTGGCGCGTGAGGTCGTCGGTGTTGCGCGCGAAACGCGGATGACGAGTATGACCGGTACGAATCCATACGTCATGTTCGTGCCGTTCGAGCAGTCCAACGGACGGACCGGAAGTGTGCTGGTGCTGCGCTCGACGAGACCTGCTGCCGCCCTCATTCCCGCGGTCAGGAGAGTGGTCGCTGATCTCGATCCGCTCGTCGCAGTGACGCGGGTCGGATCGATGGAAGGCGTGGTGGCGACTGCGCTGGCCCAACCGCTGCGGCTCCGCTTCTTCCTTGGCGTGTTCGCCGTGCTTGCCGTTCTGCTCTCGGCGGCGGGCGTGTACGGCACGGTGCGTTATGCCGTGGCACGCCGGCGCGCCGAGTTCGGGATCCGGATTGCACTGGGCGCGTCGCCGTCGCGGGTGGTGTCTGGCGTTGTGCGGCAGGCGCTCAGACCGGTGGTCATCGGAGCGTTCAGCGGGATCGTTGGCACACTGCTGCTGTCGCGCCTGATACGCGGGTTCCTCTACGAGGTGGCGCCGAGCGACGCGACGAGCATGGTTGTTGCGACGGGCTGTTTGCTCTCGGCCGCAATCATCGCGGCGCTAATGCCCGCGCTACAGGCAAGTCGGACGAGCCCGGCGGAATCACTGCGAGCGGAGTAGGACTCTCTCTGCTCTAACCGGAGCCTAACGAAGGTGCTTCGGGGCCCGACTGATGTGGCCGATCCCACCGCGACGAACGCGGAGGGCGAGGGGGGCTTTTCGAGCCTGACGTCTGCGGTCAGGCATCCGGCGGCGGCGGCGCATCGGTGTCGAGCAACTCCCGCGCGATGTCAGCGTCCGCGGCACGCACGATCAGCCGCACGGGGAACGCGAGGGCAAGACTGGGCAACGCCCCAGCCGCGGTGTCGGCCGACACCTGTGCCGGTATGCCGTTCGCTTCCAGACTCAAGGCCGCGACACGAGCGGTCAGCTCGTCGGAGTACGTGCGCAATACGACCAGCTCCTTCTTGTGCATCTCCAAACCTCGCGTGCCTTCTGAATGACCACGCCCAAGCGAATGTATGTATCCTGACGCACTGCCCATCGTAGCTTAATGCCTACTCGGTACAGCCGCAGACCTTGCGCCGGGAAGGTGCGGTGCATTTAACCTGTTGATTGCATAGCGGTTCGTGAAGCCAACCGGATACGAGCCGCCATAGACCACACGCCCGAATGCTTGCCCTCCTGAAGCTCTTGCAGTCACTGGTACGGACGCTGCACTCCGACGGCACGCCGGCGCAGATCGCCGCCGGCGTTGCGCTCGGCGCTGCGCTGGGACTGACGCCACTCCTCTCCCTTCACAACCTGTTCGTGGTTGCGGCGCTCGCCCTCCTGAACGTCTCGTTTGCGGCCGGCCTGCTGGGCCTCACCATCTTCGCACCCATCGGGTTCCTGCTCGATCCGGCATTCGACCGGGCTGGTAGCGCGCTGCTCCTGCGTGCCGAATCGCTGCGTCCGCTCTGGGAGTTCACGGACGGGACGCCCGTGGTAGCGTGGTTCAACTTCAATAACACCGTCCTGCTGGGGAGCATCGTGGGGTGGCTGGTGCTCTTCGTGCCGATCTACCTCCTCGCGCGATTCGGAGTCGTGCGGTATCGCGCGACGCTCGGCGAGCGCATCGCGAAGACTCGCTTCTATCAGGGCATTCGTGCCTCGCGCGCCTACAACGTCTATCGCTGGTTCCGTGAGTAAACCCGACGACCTGGTGAAGGAGCGGAACGATTCCGCCCCCAAACGCTCGCGGGTCTTCCGTTGGCAGGGAGGCGCGTTCCTCCTCGTCATGCTGGCGCTCATTTTCACCTGGTGGCTCCTGTTCGGTGAACGAACCGTCAGGCGCAGCCTCGAGGAAGCCGCCACCACGTCCTTGGGCACGCAGGTCGACATCGGTACGCTGGACCTGAGGATAGCGGAAGGCGTCGTATCGCTCAGTGGTGTGGCGGTGGCCGACCCGTTTGACCGCACGCGCAACCTGGTCGACGCCGCCGACTCGCGGATCGAGCTCGAGATCGAGCCGCTGTTGGCGAAGAAGATCGTCGTTCGCAACGTGTCGGTTCGAGGCTTGCGCTTTGGTACCACGCGAGAGGTTCCCGCGCGGCCGGTGGACACGGCTGGTTTTGTGCCGCGCGCGTTGCGAGAACTGCGGCGTTTCCGCGAACAGATCGACGTCCCGCTTCTCTCGCTGACACCAATTGACACGATCCGATCGCTGGTGCTCGACCCGACGCAGTTGCGGACCGTGCAATCGGCCACGGCGTTCCGGAATCGTGCCGACTCGCTGCGCACGAACCTCGTGTCACGCGCCGAAGCCATCATGCGGACCAGCGTGATCGACTCGGGCGAAGCATTGATCGGTCGCCTGCGGACGCAGACGGTCCGCTCCCTCGGCGTTACCGGCACGATACGCGCGGTGCGCGACGTCAGGCGCCTGCTCGGCGAGGTGGATTCATTGCGCCGGGAAGTCGACGCGCTCCGGCGCGACACCGACACCGGCTTCGATTCCATCGTGACGGCGACCCGCGCCGTGAACGACGCGCGCCTCGCGGACTACGCATTCGCGCGCGGACTGCTCCGCCTGCCGGTGTTCGACGCGCCAAGCATTGGACCGGCGCTGTTCGGCGACGTCAGCATCTCGACATTCGAGAAGGCGAACTACTGGGTCTCGCTGGGACGACAGTACGCCCCGCCCGGCTTGCTGCCACGCCAGCGCCCGGGCGGTCGGCGCGTGAGACGCGCCGGCACCACCATCGACTTCGTGGAGCCCGGAGCCCTGCCCGACTTTCTCCTCCGCGACGCCAATGTGTCACTTTCGTTAGGTGACGACTTTGGCGCCGCGCAGGGCGAATATACCCTCGAACTCGTCGACCTGACGACTGCCCCTTCTTTGTTAGGCAGGCCAGCGACGTTCCGCCTCGTACGGGCGGGCTCGCAACCAACGGCCCCGTCGTTCGAAGTGAGCGGGTCGCTCGACCACACTGGCGCCGTGCCGCGCGATGTGGTGACTGTGCGGGCAGACGACGTCAGGCTGCCCGGGTTCGACCTCCCAGGCATCCCGCTGTCGCTGGTGCCGGGCGGTGCGGCGACGCGTCTCAGCTTCGAACTGCAGGGTGACAGTATCGCCGCTGCTTGGTCGGTGCGGGCCTCGTCGCCACAGTGGCTTCGCGACTCAGCGCGTACGCGCCCGCTGAATGCACTCGAGTCAATGGTTGTCGACGTGATCCAGCGTGTCCGAACGCTCGACGTGGAAGCGGAACTGACGGGCACGCTCCGTTCGCCGCGCCTGGCGGTGCGCTCGACCATCGATCGTCAGGTGGCCGCGGCGGTCCAGGGCGCTGTGGGGGAGAAACTTCGAGACGCTGAGCAGTTGGTGCGGGCGCGGGTCGATTCGTTAGCCGAGTCTGCGTTGGCTCCGGTGCGGACATACGTCACCGAGCTGCGCGCCGAGGCGGTCGCTCGCGTGGGAGAGGTCAACACGCGCGTCATGGCATTGCGGGAACAATTGCTGGAGCGGCTCCGCGCCCTGGGGAGCTAGGTGGAGATGCGGCGAGATGCGAGGCGATCCGGGTGATGCCAGTCCTTCAGGTGCTGGCGCCGGCTGCTGAACCCCGCTGATATTCAGTCGATGGCAGAAGCAGTCCTTGATTTCAGGCGCGCCCCGAAGAGCGATGCGTACCGGCAGGCCAGCGAAGCGCTCGGCAACCTGCTGGAGGGTATCGATGACCCGATTGCGGCCATGGCCACCGTCAGTTCCGTGCTGCATCACGGCTTCGGCTTTCTCTGGACCGGTTTCTATAGAGTGGTGACGCCTACCATGCTCCGCGTTGGTCCCTATCAGGGAACGATCGGCTGCATGGACATCGCATTCGGCAGGGGCGTTTGCGGTACTGCCGCCGCTAGTCGGAGAACGGTCATCGTACCAGACGTGAATCGCTTTCCGGGTCACATCGCTTGCGATGCGCGGGCGCGATCCGAAATCGTCGTACCGGTCATCAACGCTTCGGGCGCGCTCACCGCTGTCCTGGATATCGATTCTGAATCAGTGGCCACGTTCGACGACGATGATGCACAAGGGCTGGAAGACATCGTCGCGAAGTTCCTGAAATAGCCTTCGGCTCGTCCAGCCAGGGCTTGCACTGGATCGGCGTTGATTGCGCCGGACGAAAGACAGCCCCTGCGTTCAATCCTCGTGTCTCTGGTCGGGATATCCTCCGTGCAGGTCGGCGGACTTCCTCCCACCATCCTTCACGAGGCCTTACGCAATGCATTCTCACCATGCCATGCTCGATACGTCGGCTCGCGAGTCAACCTCGGAGGTCGTGATCGATCTCGAGGCGCGGCCTGCCGACGTGGAAATCGCCCCGGGTCGCACCATCCGCGCCTGGACATACAACGGACAGCTCCCTGGTCCAACGATCGAAGCTCGGGTTGGCGATACGGTCGTCGTCCGCCTGACGAACAACCTCGAGGAGCCGACAACGATTCACTGGCATGGCGTCCGGTTGCCGGCGGCTATGGATGGCACCCAGGTGGTACAGCAACTCGTCGCGCCCGGTGAAACGTTCGAGTACCGGTTCACGGTTCCTGATGCGGGCACGTTCTGGTACCACTCGCACCACAACGAGACGGTGCAGATGGAGCGCGGGCTATACGGCGCGCTGGTCGTGCGCGAAGACAGCGAGGTTGCCGTCGATCGTGAGCGTGTGCTCGTACTCGACGACATGAAGCTGAAGCGCAATGGCGACTTTGCCAGCTTCGGCGGGTGGATCGAGCAGCATACGGGCCGGGAAGGCAATGTGCGACTCGTGAGCGGCCGGGTCGAACCCGAGCTGGAGGTGGCCGCGGGGCAGGTCGAGCTGTGGCGTGTGATCAATGCGGCGAGCGCGCGGTTCGTGCTGCTGTCGTTAGGTGGCCGGGAATTCTCGCTGCTGGGCACCGGCGGCGGACTGGTCGAGGCGCCGCAGCGGATGACGGAGGTGCTCCTGCCTCCCGGCGACCGTGTCGACATCGCCGTCGGTCCGTTCGCGGAAGGCGAGGTCATACCAGTCGACTCGGCTCCGTACGATCGTCACACCGGGAAGAAGAAGGTCGAGCGCTTTGCGACGGTCCGCGTCTCGACGCGCAAACCCTCGGTCGCGATGATTCCGGAACACCTCCGCTCCATCGAACCGCTCGCCCCCGCCGATGCGACGCCGACTCGCGTCGTGACGATGTCCGAACGCCTCAGTTTGCGTCGTGGCACCGACTTCATGATCAACGGGGAGATGCATCACGACGACGCACCGGTCACGGTCGGCGAGCTCCAGGTCTGGGACGTGGTCAACGCCTCGCACATGGACCATCCGTTTCATCTTCACGGCTTCTTCTTCCAGGTCCTGAGCGTCAACGGTGAAGAACCGCGCTTTCGCGCCTGGCGCGATACCGTCAACGTCCCGCCGAGAGGCCGGGTGCGGATTGCCTGGATGCCTGACAACCGGCCCGGATACTGGATGTATCACTGCCACATCCTGGAGCACCATGCCGGCGGCATGATGGCGAACTTTGCGGTGGTAGCTGCAGGCGAACCAAGCGCTCCGATGGCACACCACAGTTGCCACACGTAACAGGAATTTACCACGCCAGCTTTGTCTCCATGAGACTAACGGACTACAGCGTTAGGCCTAATCCAGAGAATCTCCCCTAGTGAGCAAGCACGCGTAGAAGGGCTCGCGCAGGGCCTTCAGCAGTCGTTGGCCGGGACGTCCCGTGACTTCATGCCCGAGGCGCTTCTGCTCCGACTTGACCGCTGCGCGCGTTTCCGGCGTCAGCACACCACTCGGCGACCCCACATCGTGACCGAGCGCGGCAAGGAGCTGCTGCAGTTCGCGCCGCTCAGCGCGTGACAGGCCGAGATCATCCGTCGGCCATGGCGTAGCGAAAGGGGCGCCGCCGCGCAGCCGGTCGGCCAGGTGCGCGATTGCGAGGGTATACGCCTCGGAAGCGTTGTACCGGTAAACGGTGGTGAAGTTGTCGAACACGAGAAAGGCCGGACCCTGAGGTCCAGCCGGTAGGTGCAGGCCACCGCGTGTCGTCGACGGCAGGTCAGCCGTTGCGAGCGGAGTTCCGTCAACCTGGCGAAGCCCTCTCGCGACCCACGTCGAGATGGTTCTCCGCACGCGCCGCCCTTCCCCGCGCGCATTGAATCCGTCAGGCAGGCGGACCTCCACTCCCCACGGAATCCCCGGCCGCCACCCTCGCTGGCGCAGGAAGTTGGCCGCCGACGCCATGGCATCGCCCTCGTTATGCAGGATGTCGCGCCGGCCATCACCGTCGAAGTCGACCGCGAGCCATTCGTACGTCCCCGGCATGAACTGCACCTGGCCAAACGCGCCAGCCCAGGAGCCGAGGAACCGATCGCCGTCGATGTCGCCTTTTTGTACGGCTCGTAAGGCAGCCAGGAACTCTCCCCGGAAGTACGCCTGGCGCCGGCCTTGGCAGGCCAGCGTCGCCAGCGATCGCAAGACGTCGAAGGTGCCCGTGCCGCGCCCGAAGTTGCTCTCGATGCCCCAGATCGCGACGACCACGGCTGGGTCGACATGGTACTGTCGCTCGATGGCCTCCAGCATTTCGGCGTGTTCGATCATCAGGCGTTGGCCATCGGCGATGCGTTCGTCGTCGACCATCACCGCGATGTAGTCCCAGATCGGGAGCGAGAATTCGGGCTGGGATTGCTGCTGCGCCATGACCCTCGGGTCCGGCTGGAGTCCGCGCGCGTAGCGTTCCCAGGTGTCGACCGTCAGGCGCTTGCCCTGTGTCGTTGCGCGGATGGACGTCAGGCACCGCGCGAAGTCGGCGTCCTGCGCCAACACACCCGCGGGAAGCAAAGCGAATCCAAGGGCTATCCACCGCATGATCGCAATCTGTGACGTGACACCGCCCCACCGCCAGCCGCAACTTATCGTTAGGCGAAGTAGACATCACCGTACAACGAGGGTACCGTACCACTGGTCCGGGCACGTGGGCGGCGAGTTGCGATCAACGGCCTGAATCTCAACCGTACCAGTTGAATGGGCAATCCGTTCGGCACGAACGTCCTCGCAGTGGAAACAGCGAGGGTGTTCGATCGGTCACGGCTGCGCACGCTCTGTGAGATCGTGAGACGCATCGTTTCGCGGCCACCCCTTGCATGCCGTAAACGCTTGCATTAAATACTGAACCGTATGGTTCAGTATTTGACGACCCGACTTGATACTTCATTCGCCGCGCTCTCCGACGCCACACGGCGGGGCGTTCTGGAGCGGCTCGGACGAGCCGACGCTTCAATCACGGACCTGGCCGAGTCGTTCCACATGACGCTCACGGGCATGAAGAAGCACGTCGGCGTTCTGGAGCAGGCGGGGCTCGTCACCACGAAGAAGATCGGGCGCGTGCGGACGTGCCAGTTGGGCCCGCGCCGCTTGGAGGAAGAGACGGTGTGGCTCGAGCGGTACCGCCAGCGCTGGGACGAACGCTTCGACGAGTTGGACAACGTTGTCGAGGAACTGACACGAAAGGAGAAGAGCAATGAACGCAAGAATCGAAAGTAAGGGAGGCTTCGTGAAGAGCCGCACCACGGTGGAACGGAAGTCGGACCGTGAGGTGGTTGTCACCCGGACCATCAACGGCCCGGCGCGCATCGTGTTCGAGGCATTCACAAACGCCGAGCTGCTCCAGCGTTGGTGGGTGCCGAAGTCGATGGGAATGACCCTGCTGTCGTGCGAAGTGGATGCTCGTGTCGGTGGCAAGTACCGCTTGGTTTTCGACGCCAGCCCCGAGCCTGCCGCGTTTTTCGGCACGTATGTCGAAGTGAAGCCGTACTCGCGCCTCGCGTGGACCAATGACGAAGGTGGCGAGGGCGGGTCGGTCACCACGGTGACTTTCGAGGAAAAGGGCGGCAAGACGCTGGTGGTCCTGCAGGAGAGCTATCCTTCGAAGGAAGCGCTCGACGCTGCCGGCACCGGAGCCGCCGATGCCATGGTCGAGACGTTCGATCAGCTGGACGAGCTTCTCGTCGCCCTCGGTGAGAGCTCGGGACAGTAACAGCGATGTGGATGTCGCTCCGTCGGGTGCCGACATTCGGGATGCTTGTCTGCGGCCTACCCAACGACCGGGCCCGCGGGGTGGGGCTCGGTCCGCCGAAACAAGAGTTCGCGATCCGGGCCGAAAATGATCGCGCTGACTGCTCCAGCAGCATCGACGCGCTGTTCGCGAGCACTGGGCCCGCCGGTATCCATTCCGCGGCTACGTACAATTCCACTCCTTGGTTTCAGCCGCCTGCAACCGTTTCTTCACTTGACGGTCTAGTGGTGGCGTGAAACATTCACGGTCATGATCGATCGCCTCCGCTACCGGCTGCGCGCCTTCTTTCGCCGGGGATTGCTCGAACATGAGATGCAGGACGAGATGCGCCGGCATCTGGAGCGGCGCACGGAGGTGTTGGTCGAACGCGGGATGACACTGGACGACGCACGGCTCGCCGCCCGCAAGGAATTCGGCAACGTCGGTGTGCTGCAGGAGGAGGCCAGGGACGCGCGCGGCACGCAGTGGCTCGACAGCCTGCTCGGCGATATCCGGTTTGCGCTGCGCCACTTTCGCCGGCGCCGGCTCGCCACCGCGACGATCGTCGCCGTGCTCTCGCTCGGCATCGCCGTCCATGCGTTCGAGCTCTCATTGCTCCGGATCATCACCCGCAGGCCGCCGCCGGGCATCTCTCCGTCGGTGCCGCTGGCGCGCGTGCGTGGCATCTCCCGGCCCGCGGATCAGCCCGAGTGGGGCGGACGGTGGATGTCCTATCAGGAGGCGCAGCGGTTCGCCGCGCTCGACAACGTCTTCGCGTCCGTCGCGCTCGAGGCTCGGTCCAGGGTCGTTCTGGGATCCGGGGACAACGAGCGTGTGGTGACCGTCCTCTTCGTCAACGACGACTACTTCCGCACGCTGGGCGTCAGCGTTCGCCGCGGACCCGGACTGCCTCGGTTGGGAACAGACGGGTCGAGTACCGAGCTGGTTGCCGTCGTTTCGGACGCGATGTGGGACCGCGAGCTCGGGCGGCCGGACACGGCCGGCCAGTCGATCCTCATCAACGGACGTCAGGTATACGTCGCCGGCGTCGCGCCTCCTCGCTTCACGCAGATGGTGACCAGCGACGATCCCGACCTCACTCTGTGGATGCCGCTGGCGAACAGGCCCGTCGTCCTCGCCGCGAGTGGAGCAACGGCTTTTGCGCTCGCGTCGCCCGATTCGGGCCTCTTCGAAATCGTCGGCCGGCTCCGCGACGGAATGACCGCGGATTCGGCTTCGCGCGCCGTGCGAGTCGTGTCGGCGGCGGTCACGGGCGCGATTGCCCAACCGACGTCGCCCGATGCGCCTCGCATCCGGTACGATGCGAATGCGGTGTACCTGCGCGGCGTCACCGACTTGGAGTCGGACCTGCCGCTCGCCACCGGCCTCTGGGGGATCGTGAGCTCGCTGATCCTTCTCGTGGTGTGCACCAATATCAGCGGGCTCATCGCCGCCTCGGCTGCCACGCGCGGCCACGAGATCGCCGTGCGGCTCTCGCTCGGCGCCTCACGCCGGCGGATCGTGCGCCAGCTCCTCACCGAAAGCGTCATCCTGTCGATAGCCGGCTCCAGCCTCGGGCTCTTCATCTACTGGGCGGCGTTCAAGGTTGCCGGCACGTTCCCGGAAGCGCAGTACTACGCGCCGGACGCGGGAACGCTGGCGCTGACGCTGGTGAGCGCGTTCGCGGTCGGCATCCTGTTCGGCCTAACGCCAGCGCTGCACGCGGCGCGCGGTGAGGTCCGAGGAACGCTCAGCACTTCGGGGCAGAGTGTGACCGGTCCGTCGCGTCTCCAGCGCACGCTCGTGACGGCGCAGATCACGCTCACGCAGCCCTTGCTGGTCGCGATCGGATTTGGCGTAGGGACCATTCTGATCAACGCTCCGAAAGAGCTGCCCGAAAGCGTCCAGGAGCAGGTGTTGAGGTTCACCGTCAACTACGACGCAATCGCCGGCGGACCGCAGGACAAGGACGCGGCGATGCAGCGCATGGTCGCGAGGATTCGCGAGACGCCAGGCGTCGTCAGCGTGCTTCCGGACGCCATAAAGTACTGGGAGGGGAAGTTCTCGGTGCCAGAGGGCGATCGGGTCGCTGGACCGGAGGGCGGCAAGCAGGTCGTCGGGAATGTGGGGTATTACATCGTGCAGCCGGGCTTCTTCAAGCTGCTCGACGTTCCGCTGCTCGCCGGCGACGATAAAGTCCTCGATGACTCGATGCGAACCGTGGTGATCGGTGCTGATCTCGCGCGGTCGCTGCTGGGAGTCGCCAACCCCGTCGGCCGCTATATCGAAGCTGCGCCGCCAGGAGAGGAGACGCGCCGGTATCTCGTGACCGGCGTCTACGACTCGCGCCTCATCGGCGAGACAGACCAGCCCGTCCTCTATCGCCCCGTGCGTAACTGGTGGCCGCAGCGATACGTCGTGCGCACGTCCATGCCCGCCGAGGAGCTCATGATCCCGATCCGCCGCGCCATTCGGGCCGAGCTGCCGACGGTGCCGATCGAGTCATGGAAGACGATGGCCCAGGCCACGGGGTCGCAAGGCGTTCCACGCACGGTGGTCGCCGTGATTATCGGAACGGTGACGATCGTCCTGCTCATCTCGTGCATCGGGCTGTATGGCGTGGTCTCGCTCGCGGTCCTCCAGCGGCAGCGCGAGATCGGCATCCGTATGTCGCTCGGCGCCCGCGCTCGGGAAGTCGTCGCGCTCTTCTATAGAAGCGGGATGAAGCTCACGGTGCTGGGCCTTCTGTTGGGTCTCCCGATCAGCCTCGCCGGGGGATACGTGCTCGAGTCGATGGAGGAGCTCGATTTTCAGGGCAAGCCGAACATGCTGCTCATCGGCGCGGGTGTGGCGGCGGTGATGGTGATCGTGGCGTCGCTCGCGACCGTCTTTCCGGCACGGCGGGCGGCGACGGTCGACCCGGTTTCGGTGCTTCGGAGCGAATGAGGAACACCGTGCATTTCCGCGGCGCGGGAGACGCGCTCCCCTTGCCCCAAGGTGACGGAGCTTTCGATATGACCAGCCAGCTGTTGGTGGCCGGCCTCGTGCCGCTGCACATCCTCCATCACGCCATCTGCGGTTATCCTGCTACGGCTTGCCGGCGGCGCGGGGGCCTGACGTGGCGATGGCGGGTCAATGCCGTGGTCGAACGGATCCACGTCGGCGCCCCATGACCGTGGCGGCGCGAACGCCGCTGGGGCAAATCGCCAGGTTGTTTCTCCGGCTTGGCACGACTGCGTTCGGGGGACCGGCGGCGCATATCGCCATGATGGAAGACGAGGTGGTCGCGCGCCGGCGCTGGCTCACGCGAGCGGAGTTTCTCGATTTCGTCAGTGCGGCGAATCTCATTCCGGGGCCGAACTCGACAGAGCTTGCAATCCACATCGGCTTCGCGCGAGCCGGTTGGCCTGGACTCATTATCGCGGGCGTCTGTTTCATCCTGCCTGCCGCCCTCATCGTGATCGGCATCGCCTGGTTGTATGTCGCCTATGGCACGCTGCCTGCAATCGAGGGTGTGCTGTACGGCGTCAAACCAGTTGTGATCGCGGTTGTCGTACAGGCGCTCTGGCGGTTGGGTCGGACCGCGATCACGTCACGTGCGAGTGTTCTGCTTGGCCTGACTTCCGTTGCGGCCCTCAGTGGAGGCCTTCACGAACTGGCCGTCCTGGCTGGTGCGGGTGTTGTCATGGCACTCGCACAGCGACTGCATCGCGGGCCCAAGGATGCCGCCTTGCCCGTCATCGTTCCGGTCGTGTTGAGCCACGCCGAGCGAACCCAGTGGTCCCTGGCTGCGATCGCGACTACGGCCATCGATGCGGTACCCTTCAGCATCGCGGTTCTATTCGGCACCTTCGTGAAGATTGGCGCCGTACTCTTCGGCAGTGGATACGTGCTCCTGGCTTTCCTGCAGCGGGACTTCGTCGAGCGGCTTGGCTGGCTGTCGGAGACCCAGCTGCTTGATGCGATTGCGGTTGGTCAGATGACGCCTGGTCCGATCTTCACAACCGCGACGTTTGTGGGCTATCTCGTCGGCGGTGGTGCCGGAGCAGTTGCCGCAACCCTGGGGATATTCTTGCCAGCGTTCGTGTTCGTGGCGCTGACCGGAGTACTGGTGCGCGGGATCCGAGAATCACCTATGGCACGTGCTGTCCTCGACGGCGTGAATGTGGCGTCGCTCGCGCTGATGGTAGTAGTCACGTGGCAGTTGGGAGCGTCGGCGTTCGAGGATCCGCTCGCGATCGCACTGGCACTGGTGAGCACCGCATTACTTCTAAAGTGGCATGTAAACTCGGCTTGGCTGGTGCTCGGCGGCGCTACGATAGGATTGGTCGTGAGGTGACGATATCCGTGAGAAGATCGCGTTTCGCGCAGATCGTTTGAGAAAGACGACCTGAGCACTGATTGTCCGCCTAACGCCATAGCTACGCAGCAAAGGATTGAAATAAGAGGGCTGGCCTAGCCGGCCCATTCAATAGCGATTCTTTGTCAGCTTCAGCGTTCGTTCGCTGGCGATTCGGCGCCAGGAGCGGTCTCGCTTTGGCGATTTTGTCCTCCCTCGTGGGTCATGTCACACCCGACAACAGGTGCAGCGGGGCCGTCCAACGCGGCGCTCCGGATCCAGGCTTCTTCGCGGCCCAGCCGTGGGCGCAGTTGGGGCGACCCACTAGGCTGGTCCGCGTCAGACTCTACCCACTGAGTGGGACCGGCCGGCGGCTAGGGACGGCAGCCGTTGTTTATCGCGGTCGCCATCCACTCCGCGCGTGATTGATCGAAGCCTCCGATTTGATACTTATTGCCGCTGACTGCGGCGGCAATACGAGGCGTGCCGTAGACCTTCCCGTCGACGACAAGGGCCAGGTTTCTGCCGACGTGCTGTTTGGTGACTTCATGAACGCGCTTCGCCGCATCATCGGTCACCGTGACGTTGAGAACCCATTGGTCCTCGGTCAGGGACGCAGTGGCGCTGGTGATATCGCCGGTAGCCACCAGAGGAGTCCGAGAGATCAGGATTGTCGCAGTGTCGTTCAGGGTGACGGTCCTGGTGGAATCCGACTGCGTGTCCGCCACCACGCTCATTTCGATGGCGGGGCAGCGCGCGCCTGCCTCACGTCCTGCGATGGCGCAGGCGAGACATAGACAGATCATCAGCAACAACAGGGTGCGAACGATTACAAAGGATGGCTTGCGGTCCCTGCGGGGGCTCACGCAAGACCGCCTGCGAAATGACTCGTACATTTGGCGCTCCAGTCTGAGAGATCGGACGTGAGAGATTCACTGCCGCGACGTGTTCGCGGACAGTGCGATGCGCGGCACGCGAGTGCCTGCGATCGTTCCGTCGGACTTCAGGCCTGGAACGGAGGTGGTCGGGCGGCTTGGCCCGTCGTGCGATCGCACGAGCACAACGACGAGAAATCGCGAGTCGTCGCGGGCGCGGATAGAACTCGGACGTCGTGCAGGCTCGCTTCGGATGCCAACAGCGGCGGCGGCGCTGTATCGACATCCTTCCCGACGGGCGTCGCCGGCAGCGCCACGCTGACGTTCGCCGTCGCGATAGCGCGGTCGGAGCTGTGATGCCTGTGCACCGAAACACGCGCGCGCCCATCCGTGGCGCTCCCCAGAAGCAACAGGAACGCCGCAGTAAGCATGCGCATCAGGGCACGAAACGGTGCGGTCGACATGTCTGCGGGTGCGCGTTGACCAACTGCTCGAACGTACGTGGATCAGCTCCAGTGATCAAGCGCCAGCTAACGCCAGCTTCTGCTGCGAGCGGTCACATCATCGCGAGCGCAGCGAGCCTCCGCATGCGAGTCGCGACCCAGCAAGTACGCTTCTCCCTCGTGCCTCAGTCGAAATCGAAGCGTTCCCGGTATACGCCGCCGCCGCAGAAGAAGGCGCCGCCCTCGAAGCTGTGGGTCCCGGTCGGGAT
>CAMPKM010000024.1 GCA_946887155.1 uncultured Gemmatimonadota bacterium | reverse complement strand
ATGCTCCGCCAAACCGCCCACATCATCGCCTCCCTCTAACCCGGTTCGGGGTCACTTGCAGGCTGCCGACGCTGCCCCTAATGTTAGGACAACCTAAATTGTATGTTTGCTCACCTGAAGTTACTCGGCCACGGGCACGAGCAGTATTCGCGCGAATTCGCCCAGTCGGCGCCGCCTCGATCCTCCAATGACCGCTCCAGAACTGACCCCACCGCCATCACCCGACGATCGAAACACCACGGCTGAGTCCGGCTGGAGAAGAACGCGCGTAACTCCCAGCTTGGCAGAGGTTTATCGGACAATACCCGTCGGCCAAGGACACTGGTTCCGGAAGATCCTCGCCTTCGCCGGACCCGGCTACCTCGTCGCCGTCGGCTACATGGACCCCGGCAACTGGGCCACCGACCTCGCTGGCGGGTCGCAGTTCGGGTACACGCTCCTCGCCGTCATCCTGCTGTCCAACCTGATGGCGGTTCTCCTCCAGGGATTGTCGTCCAAGCTTGGCATCGTCACCGGACGCGACCTCGCACAGGCCTGCCGCGACCACTACTCACCGCCAGTCGCGTTCGGCCTCTGGGTGCTCTGCGAAATCGCCATCGCCGCCTGCGACCTCGCTGAAGTCATCGGCACCGCGATCGCCCTGAACCTGCTCTTTGGTATCCCGCTCGCCTGGGGCGTGACGCTCACCGCCCTCGACGTGCTCCTCGTCCTCTACCTGCAAAACAAGGGATTCCGCTGGCTGGAGGCGCTCATCATCTCGCTCGTGGCGGTGGTGGGTCTCTGTTTCCTGTTCGAGATCATCATTTCCCGCCCCGAGATCAGTGGCGTGCTGAAGGGTTTCGTGCCGAGCGCGGAGATCATCCGCAACCCGGCCATGCTCTACATCGCGATGGGCATCCTCGGCGCCACCGTCATGCCGCACAACCTGTACCTGCATTCCTCCATCGTCCAGACGCGCAAGTACGAGGAGACCTCGGCCGGAAAACGCGAGGCCGTTCGCTATGCATTCATTGATTCGACCATTGCGCTCTCATTCGCGTTGTTCATCAACGCCTCGATCCTGATCGTCGCCGCGGCCACGTTCTACAAATCAGGGAACACGCAGGTCGCCGAAATTCAGGATGCCTATCACCTGCTGTCACCGCTCCTTGGCGTCGGCGCCGCCAGCGTCGTGTTTGCGCTCGCCTTGCTGGCGTCGGGGCAGAGCTCGACACTCACCGGAACCCTGGCCGGCCAGATCGTGATGGAGGGCTTCCTCAACCTGCGCATCCGTCCATGGCTGCGACGGCTGATTACTCGCGGAATTGCCATTGTGCCCGCCGCAACCACGGCCATCTTGTACGGCGAATCAGGAACCGCCAGGCTGCTGGTGTTGAGCCAGGTGATCCTCAGCATGCAGCTCTCGTTTGCCGTTTTCCCGCTGGTGATGTTCACGTCCGACCGCCGAAAGATGGGCGAATTCGTAAACCCCGGATGGTTGAAGCTGCTCGCGTACCTCGTGGCGAGTATCATCGCGACGCTCAACCTCTGGCTGCTCTACCAGACGTTCACCGGATGGATCTCCTGATGTACAAGCGGATCCTGGTATGCCTCGAGAATTCTCCGACCGATCAGTTCATCGTGAGTCACATCAAGCAGCTCGCGAAGCACTGTGCGGCGTCCCTGCTGCTGATCCATGTGGCGGATGGTTGGGCTGCTCGCAACATCAAGCACCTCGAGCTTCGTGAATCCGAGGAAATGCGTGACGACCGGGAATACCTGGAGCGGGTCGCCGCCGACTTCGTCACCACCGGCCTGCGCGCCGAGGCGTTGCTGGCGACCGGTGACCCGTCGTCGGAAATCACGTCCGCCGCCGAACGCGAGAAATGCGACCTGATCGCCATGGCGACGCACGGCCACAAGCTGCTCGGCGACATGATCCATGGCAGTGTCGCCACCTCGGTGCGGCACAAGTCGATGGTACCGGTCCTGCTCGTTCGAGCTCCAGCCAAACCGACCGCGTGACCGCGAAGAAAAAAAAGGCACCTCGTCCCACGCCGCGGATCGAATTGCTGACGGCACCGGTCGAGGATTACCTCAAGACGATCTACGCATTCGAGCGCGACGGCCGTTCCGCCGCGACGACCGATATCGCCCAGCGACTGTCCATCGCGCCGGCGTCGGTAAGCGGCATGGTGCAGCGATTGGCCGACCAGGGCCTGGTAGAGTACGAGCGCTACAAGGGCGTCCGTCTGACCGCCGCCGGGCGCAAGGCTGCGCTCAAGACCCTGCGGCGGCACCGGGTGATCGAGGCGTACCTCGTCCGCGCGTTAGGCTACGGGTGGGACGGAGTCCACGAAGAGGCGGAACGGCTGGAGCACGCCGCCAGCGACACGCTCATCGACCGGATGGCCGAAGCGATCGGCGAGCCGCTCACCGATCCGCACGGTGCGCCGATCCCAACGCGCGAAGGGAAGATCGATGAGACGGTGCACCAGTCGCTGGCCGATGCCGAAGTCGGCTCCCGCACGCGCGTGGTCCGCGTCGGCGACGAGGACCCGCGGATGCTGCGTTACCTGGATTCGTTAGGCCTCCGGCCCGGTGCCGAGGTGATCCTGACCGGCCGAGCGCCCTTCGACGGTCCGCTCACGATTCAGGTGGGCAGCGTCTCACAGCAGGTGGGGCCGGCGCTGGCCGCCCGGGTAATGGTGTCGCGACCCCAGGACCGGCCCGCGTCCTAGTCCCGGCGCGAGAGGCGAATCACCGCCACCGCCACGCCGGCGGCCGCGACGACGATACCCATGATCATCAGCGCCATGCCTTCGCTGTCCTGGCCCGGGTTCCCTCCCGACAGCGCGACGCCGATGAACGCCAGGCCGATTGCGAGCAGCGTTACGAACGCCAACCTTCGCTGGCGCGCCTCGTCTTCGGGGGAACCAGCCTGCTTCAACGAGGTCGCCAGCGCGGTCCGCACGTCAGCGTCGGTGAGGTCGGGGTGCTGCCGCTTGAACTCGCGCACCGTCTCGTCGAACCGTTGCCCGAGCTCGCGGCTGTACCGCGTCGGTGCCGGCGTGCGCTGCTGGTGCACCATCGGGATGAAGATCATGCGTCGACTACCTCGTCAGGTGTTTCCGGCCGGATCCGCCGGCCCGTCACCGGTTCCCCGGTCGCGCTGGACTTCCCGGCCCGACTCGCGCAGCGCGCGCCGCAGCAGGAACTCGATCTGGCCGTTCAGGCTGCGCAGGTCGTCGTTCGCCCACCGCTGGATCTTCTCCAGCAGCTCGGGATCGACCCGCAGCAGGAACGATTTTCGCTCAGCCATGTGCGCCCACCCTCGCACCCTCCGCACCCCTGCAGCCGATGATGATCAGTCCGGATGCAGGGGCCATGCGGGTTCTGCCAAACATCACTGGTAGATCGTCCCCGTATTCACGATGGGCTGCGCGTCTCGATCGGAGCAGAGCACGACCAGCAGGTTGCTCACCATTGCCGCCTTCCGCTCGTCGTCGAGCTGAACGATCGACTTCTCGGAAATCATCTCGAGCGCATTCTCTACCATGCCAACGGCGCCCTCGACGATCTTCTTTCGCGCCGCGATGATCGCACTCGCCTGCTGGCGCCGCAGCATCGCCGAGGCAATCTCGGGAGCGTAGGCGAGGTGGCTGATACGCGCCTCGATCACGTTGACGCCCGCCTTGTCGAGCCGATCCTGAATCGCCGCCTGGAGGCCCTTTGCGACTTCCGCGGGGTGTGTGCTCAACGCAATCTCCTCCACGAGGTGCGCATCGTACGGATACGACTGCGCCAGCGCGCGAACGGCCGCCTCGCTCTGCGTCTGCATGAAGTGCTGGTAGTCGTCGACCTCGAACAGCGCTTCCGCCGAATCGACGACCCTCCAGACCACGACCGCGCCGATCTCGATCGGGTTCGAGTGGTTGTCGTTCACCTTCAGCTTTGTCGTCTCGAAGTTCCGCACGCGCAGCGAGATTCGCTTCTTCGCGTAGAAGGGGTTGGCGTACCAGAGTCCAGCTTCGCGAACAGTGCCGACGTACCGTCCGAAGAGCGTCAGGACCCGGGCTTCGTTAGGGTTGACCGTGAAGAGGCCGGCCATGAGCAGACTGATGGCGACCATCGCGATGGCCCACAGGCCGACCCCCAGGCCGTTCTCGGCGTTGGCGGAGGTAATCACGCCAGCCAATGCCCCGAGGAGGGCGCCCAGGCCCAGCAGCAGCATCAGGAGTCCGTTGAACGGCTTGTGTACCTTCTCTCGCAGCATGCTCGATGGCTCCGTAATAGAGGTGGGTATCAAAATGATATCACTTCGATAGCGTGATGTCAAATCGCCCCGTTCGGCAGTGTAACTCTATGTGCAGTGGCAACTTGAACTATGTGAGCAGGTGATCGGCAACGAGTCAGGCTCTGGACTTTGGCCTTATCTCTGCGTTCCTGTTGTCCTGCGCTAAATCCAAGACATGCACATCGGCACCCAGGGCTGGAACTACGATTCCTGGATCGGCCCCTTCTATCCTGAAGGCACCAAGCCGGTCGACTTCCTGCGCGTGTATGCCCGGGCGTTCAACACGGTCGAAGTCGATTCGACGTTCTACGCCATTCCCGCCGCGAGCACCGTCCGTGATTGGGCGTCGCGCGTCGGTGACGAGTTTCGGTTCGCGCTCAAGCTGCCGCAGGAGATCACGCACGAGAACCGATTACGGAACTTTGCACCGGCGCTCGAACTGTTCTGCGATCGGGCTCGCGAGCTCGGACCGAAGCTCGGTCCCGTGCTCGTCCAGCTCGGACCCGAGTTCGGGCCCTCGGAACTACCGGCGCTGGCGACGTTCCTGCCGGCGCTGCCGCGTGACCTGCGCGTCGCGGTCGAGTTCCGGCAACGTGGCTGGATTCATGACGGCGTCATCGCGCTCCTCGCCGAGCATAACGTGGCGTTGGCGCTGACCGATGCGCGATGGATTCCACGAAAGACGATGCTCGCGCTCGCCGAGCGGCCGACGGCTGACTTCACGTACATCCGGTGGATGGGGCCGGATCGCGAAATCGTCGACTATTCGCGTGTTCAGGTGGACCGGTCACGTGAAATCGATTCGTGGGCAAGCGTGTTAACGACGATACAATCCAGGATCGAGGTTTACGGTTATTTCAACAATCACTTTGCTGGTCATAGCCCAGCGTCGGCTCGCGAGCTCCAGAGCAAGCTTGATATACCCGTCGTCGATCCATCTCAACTCGGGGAACAGCTCTCGCTCTTCTGATCAAGTGCGATTTTCGCTGGGTTGGGACTTTGATTTTCACGGTGGAGCGAACACGGACGACTTGGATTTTTCGGGTGACCGCGGGTACTTCATTGGTGAAGCCTGGACACGCCACGCCGGGCTTTCTTATTCCAGCCTGGATATCGGGTGTGTCCAGGCTTTACCAAAGCAGTAAATCGGCTGTTATCCTGAAATCCAGTCATCCGTGATCACCGACCGTGAAGATCGAAGTCAACAAGAACCGCGGAAATCGCTGTCACGCGCAACAATGGCATTTGCGATTTTCGCGATCGCGGTGTCGATCGGCTGCATCAGGCTGGGTTTTTGGCAGGTGGAACGGCATAACGAGCGGCAGGCGAGCAACACGCAGATTACCGCCCGCCTCGTCGAGGCACCGGCGGAACTTCAGTCCCTGCCGCGCGACTCCCTGGTGCGCTTCAAGCGTGTTCGCACCGCCGGTCACTATGACTTTGCCAACGAAATGGTCCTGACGTCCCGGGGCAGGCACGGGGCGCCGGGCGTTCACGTGATAACGCCACTGCGACTGGAGTCCGGCGATTCCGCAATCCTCGTCAACCGCGGGTGGGCTTACGCCCCCGACGGAATGACGGTCGACCTCACGCTTTTCCGCGAAGATTCGAATGCCGTCGTGGTCGACGGATTCGTGGAAGATTTCTCCACCTCCGCCGGTCCGGTCTCGACGTCCAGCGTCGCGAACGCCATCAGGCGGCTCAACTACGACTCCATCAGGACACGATTGCCGTACGCGCTGGCGCCGGTCGTGGTCGTGCAGCGGCTGGATTCGGGCGAAGTCGTTGCGGTCGACAGGGGGCACCCGGTACGGGCGGATCCTCCCCCGCTCGACGAAGGTCCGCACCGTGCCTATGCGGTCCAGTGGTTTGCGTTTGCGCTCGTCGGCGTCGTGGGCACGGTGCTGGTGCTGCAGCGGGACCGCCGGCGTGGCACGAACGGTCGTTGATACGGTACTCTACTAAACGGGAAGTAGAGAATCGCCTTCGCGTTGTTTGGCGAAGACTCGAATTCAGGACGCAGCGCCACGTTCGTGAATCGCTGCGGGCATTCAGTCTGAGAGGATCGCATGGCTCCTCCGCAGTCTCTCGCCAATGAGCGCGAGGCGCGCGAAACCGCCGAGTCGGCGCGCGAGACACAGTGGGAACATCCGAGTTTCGTGCGGGAGCTCTTCCTCGGCCGGTTCCGTCTCGACCTGATCCATCCGCATCCGGAAACCGTCGACCCGGACGAAGCGGCGCGCGCCGAACAGTTCCTCGGCCGCCTCCGCGAATTGTTAGGCACCATCGACTCGGACGCCATCGACCGTGAGGGGGAGATTCCCGAGTCGGTCGTGCAGGGATTCCGCGACATCGGTGCGTTCGGCATCAAGATCCCGCGCGAATATGGCGGCCTTGGACTGTCCCAGATGACCTACATCCGGGCGCTGGAACTCGTGACCTCGCAGGACGGCAGCCTGACGGCCTTGCTCTCGGCGAGCCAGTCGATCGGCGTCCCGCAGCCGCTCAAGCTGTTCGGCACGGACGAACAGAAGCAACGGTTCTTTCCGCGGCTGGCGAAGGGGGCGATCAGCGCCTTTGCCCTCACCGAGGTCGATGCGGGTTCCGATCCGGCGAACATGTCGACGACGGCGACGCCGTCAGACGATGGCTCGTCCTTCACCATCAACGGCGAGAAGCTCTGGTGCACGAACGGCACGCGGGCCGACCTGTTCGTGGTCATGGCGCGCACGCCTGACGAGCAGCGGCCTGACGGAAAGAAGCGACGCCAGATCACGGCGTTCATCGTGGAGGGCACGGCACCGGGCGTGGAGATCGTGCACCGTTGCCGGTTCATGGGCCTGCGCGCGATGGAAAACGGCCTGATCCGGTTCAACAACGTGCGGGTGCCGCGCGAGAACATCCTCTGGGGAGAAGGGAAGGGACTCAAACTCGCGTTGATCACGTTGAACACCGGTCGCCTGACGCTCCCGGCCAGCGCCGCCGGCGGCGCCAAGACCATGCTGAGGATCTCGCGCGAATGGGCCGCGGCGCGCGTGCAGTGGGGGCAGCCGATCGGGAAGCATGAAGCGATCGCCAACAAGATCGGCCGCATGGCCGCCGATACGTTTGCGATGGAAGCCGTCGCCGAGTTATCGACGGCGCTCTACGAACGCGGCGACTACGATATCCGTCTCGAGGCCGCGATCGCGAAGATGTGGAATACCGAGATGGGATGGCGCATCGTCGATGACGCGCTGCAGATCCGCGGCGGCCGGGGATACGAAACGGCCGATTCGTTGCGCGCTCGGGGCGAGCCGGCAATCGCGGTCGAACGCGCAATGCGCGACTGGCGCATCAACCTGATCTTCGAGGGGACGTCGGAAATCATGCGGTTGTTCATCGCGCGCGAGGCCGTGGACCAGCACTTCGACCTCGCGTTCCCGATCGTCAATCCCGACAGCACCATGAAGGAGCGGTTGGCGGGCCTCAGGCGATCGGCGCCGTTCTACGCGACCTGGTACCCGTCACGCTGGTTAGGCGCGCTGCGACCCGCGCTCTACTCCGAGTTCGGGAAGCTGGCCCGGCACCTGCGATTCGCGGATCGGGCGACGAACCGGCTTGGTCGCACGCTGTTCCACCAGATGGTGAAGCACGGTCCGAAGCTCGAACGGCGCCAGATGATCCTGTTCCGGGCGGTGGATATCGGCGCTGAATTGTACGCGATCTCGGCGGCCTGTGTCCGGGCACGGATGCTCGCCCGGCGCGGCCAGATGGAAGGCGAGCGGCTCGCGGACGTGTTCTGCCGGGAATCGCGTTCGCGGATCAAGCGCCTGTTCGCGTCACTCGATGGCCGGAACGACGGCGCGCATTATCGCCTGGCGCAGGAAGTGCTGCGTGGCGAGCACGCCTGGCTGGAGGAAGGCATCATGCCGCCGCCTTCTTCGCTCGTAACCGAGGATGCGGCCGGGCCGACTTCTCAACGAACGAGCGCGCCGATGGCTACGGTTCGTTAGCAATGACCTGACCCGGAATTCCTCGGAGCCGCGACAGCTAACCCCCTGACGCGAATCTTGCGGAAACGGCGGATCTCGCGAAGCGTTGTTTGCGTTGATTCGTGTAATCAGCGATGACTCGGTTCTCCAGTCGGTTGCCGTTCACTCGTTATTGGCCGCTGAAGGTTCAGGACAGCGATGGCGATCAACGAACCCCCGACGATCGTTCGGAGTTCGATAGGCTGCCCGAGAAACAGCGCACCCATCGCCGAAACAAAGAATGGCTCCGCGGTCGTGACGATGGCGGTTTGAACCGGACCCACCACCTGCAACCCGCGCAGGAAGAGTGTGAACGCAATCGCGGTGCTCAGTGTCCCCAGGCCGACCAGCCATGTCCACGGTAACACGGTCGACGGCAGGACCAGCTGGTTCGCGACGAGCCCCGCCAACAGGAAGATCGTCATCGCGCCGATCGACACCCAGGCCGTCGATACCACCGCGCTCACGCCGGTGCGCAACTGGTCGATCAGCGGAATGAACAGCGCATAGACGATCGCCCCCGACAGGGCCAGCAGCGCGCCTAACGGATGGAGCCCGCCGGCCCCCGGCCAGCCCACCATCACGCCGATGCCCGCAAACGACAGGGCCAGCGAAAAAATCCGCGTGCCGGTCAATCGCTCGGTGCCGAGCCATGCGGCGCGAAGCGCCACGAACACCGGAAAGGTGTAGAACAGGAAAACCAGTGTCGCCGCGGGAATGAACTCGAGCGCCGACAGGCTCAGGAACGCGATCACCGCCTGTCCCATCCCCCCGATGCCGGCCAGTTCGAGCTGGCGACGCCGGGGCAGCCGCATCGCCGCGAAACCTCCCGCGGCCGGGATCAGCACGAGGCTGGCAAAGACGTACCTCCCGGCCATCGCAGTCAACAGCGGAATGCCGGCTCCACCCAGCAACGCGGTAAAGATCGTGATGGTCGAAAAGCCGAACGCAGCGCCTACCAGCGTCAGCGTCGCAAATCCCCGCGTGGCGGCCTCGCTCACGCAAGTCCGAGTAGCAGGCGCGCGACGGTGAAATACACGACAATCCCCGTGACGTCGACGATGGACGCCACGAACGGCGACGAAGCGACAGCAGGATCGAACCCGACGCGGTGGAGCAGCAACGGCAACATCGACCCGACGACGGTGCCCGCGATCACGACGAGGATGATCGAAGTTGCCACCACGGCGCCAAAGCGCGGACCGTGAGACGTACCGACCATGACGAGAGCGAACCCGATGATCCCCAGGCAGGCGCCTAACGCCAACCCCTGCCCCAGCTCGCGCAGGAACACCCGCAGCGCGTCGCTTATCTCGACGTCCCCCACAGCGAGGGCCCGAATGATGAGCGTGGCAGACTGCGACCCGGAGTTTCCACCGGAACTGATGACGAGCGGTAGAAACGTGGCGAGGTAAGTCACGGCATTGAGTGTCGCCTGGTGCGAATCCATCGCCGTACTGGTGAAGATTCCGCCCAGGAACAGGACTACCAGCCAGCCGACGCGCCGCTTGAGCACATCCCAGAAGCTGGCCACGAAGTAGGGATCTTCCAGCGGTTGCACGGCACCCAGGCGCTGCACATCCTCCGTCTGTTCCTCGACAATAGCGTCAATGACGTCGTCGACAGTGATGACCCCAACGATCCTGTTGAATCCGTCGACCACCGGCACCACGACGAGGTCGTATTCTGAGGTAATCCGCGCAACTTCCTCGCGGTCGGCCGAAACCGGCACGGCCACCAGTTCGCGATGCATGACGTTGGCCACGGTGGCGCCCTCGGGCGCCGCCACCAGCTCGCGCAGCGACATGACGCCGACCAGCTTGCCGTCGGCATCGACCACATAGATCGCATGCATCGATTCGCGCCGCCCCGACCGTGCCGCGGCGCGGACGTCCGACAAGGCCGTCTCGATACTTGCCCCCTGATCCACCGACGCAAACTCGGTCGTCATCAGGCCGCCGGCCGTGTCCGGCTCGTACTGGAGCAGCTTTTGGGTTTCTTCCCTCGCCTCCTCCGTCAGGTCGTGGAGGATCTCGTCTGCCTTTGCCTCCTCGAGATCCTCCAGGATGTCCGCCCGGTCGTCAGGCGTCATCTCCGAAATGATCTCGGCAGCCTGTTCCGCCGTAGCGTGCTCCAGGAACTCGGCGCGCAGCTCTACATCGAGGTACTCGATGACCTGTGCGGCCCGATTGGGCGACAACGCGCGCAGGACGTCACCCACGCGATCGGGCGGTAACGCCTCGACGACGTCGGCGAGATCAGCCGCGTGCAATTCTTCCGTTTCCGCGGCCAGGCTGCCCGGCGCCTCTTCCAGCAGGTCGAGTATGTCGGGGACGAGCAACGCCGCGATCGGGCGGTCGGGCTTATGCTGGGCTGGCGTCATACGTCACGTCCTGCCAAGGGCTTGCGCTTGGTGAGCGATTTCGCGGGCAAGTTATGAGTGTCGTCAGGCGGCTACAAGCGATTTTCGCTGGTAGCGGGGAGATAGGGACGGTAAGGCAGAACACGGACTGCGCTGAGGACACGGAAGAACACGGATACACCAGTGAAAAGCAGAACCCGCGCCCGGGATCTCTTTACTTCTGCGAGAAGTCCTGGACGCGGGTTCTGTTTTTCACAGGGTATCGGTGTTCATCTGCGCCACCAGTGCAGCCCGCGTTCCTGCCTTACCCGTTCTTATCGCCCCTACTTGACTCCACAAACCAAATCATGCTACTCTAGTAGCACCTGATGCTACTGGAGTAGCACTAAAATGACACCACAGCGCAAATCGTCCGCCAATCCGTTGGATGTCGGCCGCCGGGAGCGGCAGATCATCGAAATCGTCTACCGGCTGGGTGCGGCTACCGTCGCTGATGTCCTCGAGGCCCTCCCAAACCCGCCGACGTATTCCGCCGTAAGGGCAATGCTGGGAAAGCTCCGCGACAAGGGTTTCCTCACCCAGGAAACGGACGGACCCCGCTATGTCTACCGGCCCGCCGTCCCCGCTGAGCGGGCGCGGCGGACGGCGATGAAGCAGTTGGTGGACACGTTCTTCGACGGATCGGTCGACCGGGCCGTGGTGGCGCTGGCCAACCTGTCCGACGCTAACCTCGACCCCGATCGACTCGATGCGCTCGCCAAGCGCATCCGCGCGGCACGACAGGAGGGACGATAAATGGAATTCACCTGGCTTCCCGATGCAGCATGGCGCGGCGCCCTCCTGCTGTCCATCGCGTTCATCGTCGCCCGGCTGCTGCGACCGCAGGCCGCTGCCGTGCGCCATGTATTGTGGGCCAGCGCGCTTGCTGCCGTCGTGGCGATGCCACTGCTCGCGATCATTGCCCCCGTCACCGTGGCGGTCAACGTGCCCAAACGCGTCTCGGGAATCTCCGCTCAACGCCTCACGCCACCTTCGGACAAAGATCCCTCGATTGCTGACGCCTCCGCTTCGAGCATCGATCAGTCGGCGCTGTCGTCGTCGGATCTCTCCGCTACGCCGCCAGTGACGCCGACCAACGAGCCGCCATGGTACGAAGGCCTGAGCGCGGTGGGTTGGGCGGTATCCATCTGGTTACTCGGCGTGGGCATCTTTGCCCTCCGGCTCATCGCGGGTTTCATCGCACTGGCCCGCCTGCGGCGGAGTGGCGTCGAATCGTCGCGCGAAACCGCGGAACTGGCTGAAGCATGCGCGGCCCGACTCGGGCTCCACGACGTCCCGCGAGTGATCGTGAGCTCGAAGGTTGCCATGCCGTGTGCCGCCGGCTGGCGCCGACCCGTCGTGCTGCTGCCTGACGAGTCATCCACCTGGTCGGCGGAGCGGATCGAGGTCGTGCTGCTGCATGAACTGAGTCACATCAGGCGCATGGACATCGTGCCGCACCTGCTCTCCGAAGTCGCGCGCACCGTCTACTGGTTCAACCCACTCGTGTGGCTGGCCGCCGCTCGACTCCGTGCCGAGGCGGAGCGCGCCACGGACGATCGGGTCGTGAACGCGGGCGCAAAGCCGTCGGATTACGCCGCCCATCTGCTCGACATCGTTCGCCAGTCCCGTCGGGCCTGGCATCCCGCACCGCTCATGCCGCTGGCGCGCCGCTCGGAATTCGAGGGGCGCATGCTCGCGATTCTCGAATCTGGAGGCACAATGCCCAGCGCACGAGGGGCCGTAGGAACCGTGATCCTCGTCGGCGGCCTCAGCCTCGGCGTCGCATCCATGGACGCGGCGCCCACGTCGGACGCGGCGCCCACTTCACCGAAGGAAATCACCAACTACTCGCTGGATCAGAGCACGTCCACAGTTGCATCGGACGACAAGGTCGAACACGAGAGCACCGTGGAGCACGAAGAAGAATCGTCTTCCGCGCCGCGCGCGCCGCTTCAAAGCGGAGAGCGCGAGTCCGTTGTTGGTGCGCTTGCCGCGGCCCTTCGCGATCCGGTGGCATCGGTGCGACATGCCGCTGTCGAGGCGCTCGGGAATGCCCGGGACAGCGTCGCCGTTCGCGCGCTGATGGACGTCCTCCGCACGGACGAAAGTCCCGTCGTCAGGCGGAGCGCCGCCTGGTCGCTGGGCGAGATCGCCGACGCACTGGCGATTCCAGCCCTCTCCGAGGCGCTATCGCGTGACCGGGATGTCGAGGTCCGCAAGAACTCAGCGTCCGCGCTGGGCAGCATCGACGACGCCCGCGCGACGGCGGTACTCACGCAGGCGCTGGAGCGTGACGCCGAGGCGTCGGTCCGCATGGAAGCGGCCGAGGCGCTCGCCAGCATCGAGGACCCGGCTGCCACCGATGCGCTCATCCGAGTGCTCGATCGCGACGACGATGCCGGGGTCCGGCGGGCGGTGATCGAGGCGATCGACAACGTGGAAGGCAGCCGCGCGGTACCGGCGGTCACGCGCGCCCTGCGCGACGCCAACGCCGAAGTGCGGCTGGCGGCGGCCGAGGCGTTAGGCTCGATGGACGACAGCGAGGCTGTGCCGGCGTTGATTGCCATTGCTCGTGACCCGGAACCGGAAATCCGGCGCGCGGTCATCCAGTCGCTGGGCAGTCTCTCCGATCGCCGTGCCGTTGCCACTTTCACGGCGGCGCTGTCCGACGCCGATGTCGAAGTGCGCCGTGCCGCCGCGTCGGCCTTCACCAACATCGACCGTTTGCGGACGGCTCCACCGGAGCTCATCCGGGCGATGGAGGACCGCGACGCCCAGGTGCGGCACGAGGTTGCTCACGCGTTAGGCCACATCGAGGATCCGGCGGCGCTGACCGCGCTCATCAACCACGTCGGCGATACCAACGTCGAGGTGCGGCAGGCGGTGGTCGAATCGCTCGACAATTTCGACGATCCGTCCGTGACCGCCGCCCTCCGGACGGCGCTGAAGGATTCCAACGCCGACGTCCGGGAAAGTGCGGCCAAGGCGCTCGGCAACCGGAACAAGCGATGAGCGCCGCGCGAACGGTCCTGACGTTCGCGGCGGCGATGGTCGTCATCCCCATCGCCATGCGGGCGCGGGAATCAGGCATCGTCCCATCGAGGGTCGTCATGGCCTCGGCGGCGATGTCACAGCACGATCCGGCCGCGACGGCCGCCGATCTGCGTGCGTACCTGGAGAGTATGCGGAGCGCCAACGCCATCCAGTGCGAGATTGCGCTCTCGTCGTTCAATTCCTGGTCATCGAACAGGGCGCCTGATCGCGACAGCGTAGCCTGGAACGTCTCGATGGTGATCCACCGCCGAGTCCAGGCGCCGGAACTCGTGCCGGAGCTCGTGACCGCCATGCGATCGGGCGACGCCTGCGTGTCGCGCATCGCCGCGCGAATGCTGGGCCGGAGTGAATTGGCGCCGGCACGGTCGGCCTTGCTGTCGGCCCTGAGCGACGACGAGGCCCAGGTGCGAAGGCTGGCCGCGATCGGCATCGGGTTCACCGGGGATTCCACGGTCACACGGCCGCTGGTGCGCGCCCTGGGCGACCGCGATGCTACGGTGAGGGCGGCGGTGGCGTGGGCGTTAGGAGCAGTCCATTAGGAATGATGAGTTGGAGAGTTGAATGAGTTGATGAGTTGATGAGAGTCGACGAGTTGAACAGGTGACAGGTTGAGTGAGTGGTGCGTTGGCTGCGCCCGCTACATCTTTTGTCCACCCCTCGTCAACTCGGTCACTCGTCAACTCATCAACTCAATGAAGGTCGCATTCCTCGGGCTCGGCGCGATCGGCGCGCCGATGGCTCGGCACCTGGCGCCGCACTACGACCTGTTCGTCTGGAACCGGACCGCGTCCCGGGCGGGCGCCTTTGCCCGCGACAACAAGGCCACAGCGACTTCCACACCGGCCGAAGCCGTGCGCGATGCCGCGGTCGTGATCACGTGCCTGCCCACTTCGCGCGAAGTCGAATCGCTGCTCGATGGACCCGACGGCATGTTCGACGCGCTCGCGTCAGGGTCGACGCTCATCGATTGTACGTCGGGCGACCCGGCGACGTCGCGACGCATCGCGGCCAGGATCGCGGAACGCAGTGTTGGATTCGTTGACGCCCCCGTAAGTGGTGGTGTATCGGGTGCCACAAAGGGCATCCTGACCATCATGTGCGGCGGCGATGAGGCTACCATGGCCCGCGCGCGCCCCATCCTCGAGGCGTTCGGCGAGAAGATCGTGTTGTGCGGACCGGTCGGCGCGGGGCACGCGGTCAAGGCGGTGAACCAGGCGATGTTAGGCATCCACATCTGGTCGCTGGCCGAGGGACTGGTTGCCCTGCAGAAGGCCGGCGTCGCGACCGATACGGCGCTCGACGTCATCAACTCTTCCAGCGGCCGCTCGAACACATCGATGAACCTGTTTCCGGAACGCGTGATGACGCGCGCGTTCCCGCGCACCTTCAAGCTGGCGCTGATGGACAAGGACGTCCGCATCGCCGCCGATTTCGCGCGGGAGCA